>CAUZVF010000616.1:0-4565 GCA_963582955.1 Planctomycetota bacterium | reverse complement strand
AAAGGACTGAGCGGGCGTTTGCTGAAACCCGATCCGAAATGGAAACACCCGACGGCAGAATTCCATCTCGGTTTGAAACGTGCCTTCGATATCTATCCCCCCTACCTCGTTTCCCGTCTGAAACGCGAACGACGGAAGAAATGGAACGTTGAACAACGAAAGGTTGAAAACGACCTGCGGCGGCAGATTGCCGATTGGAATGCCGACCATCCAAATCCGACCGACGAGGATCGCCGAATCAAAGCCGACCTGCCCGAACGTCTGAAACAACTCACCGCGGCCGCGAAGACGTACGACGATCCCGGACCAGTCTTTGATTGCGTGGTCTTCCATGACGGCGAACACTGGCGGGCGGCCATCGACACCGACGAGGACGGTGAACTCGCGGACGAATCACTGCTGACGGACTTTCACACCGAACGGCAACACGCGACTTTCGACGAAGACTCGTTGCTGAATTTCGCCGTCAACATTTATGACGAAGGAAACACTCTCTCGATTGTCATTGTCAGCGGGGCTCACGGCACGCACGTCGCCGGCATCGTTGCCGGGAATTTTCCCGATCAGCCCGAGTTGAACGGCATCGCTCCCGGTGCGCAGATCGTTTCGGTGAAGATTGGCGACACGCGGCTTGGCGGCATGGAAGTTGGCGCGGGATTGATCCGAGGCATCCCCGCCGTGCTGCGTAATCAATGCGATCTGATCAACATGAGTTACGGTGAGCCGACAACGACGCCAAACCGAGGCCGCCTGGTCGAATTGTTTACGGAACTCGTCGACAAGCACGGAGTCATTTTCTGTGCCGCGGCCGGCAACGATGGACCGGCGCTGTCGACGTTGATTGCTCCCGGTGGTTCGACGTCTGACGTGCTGGGCGTCGGCGCTTATGTTTCTCCCGCGATGATGGCGGCTCAGTACTCGTTGCGAGGTGAGCAACTGGCAACAGCCTACACCTGGACCTCGCGCGGACCCACGAAAGACGGAGCGATGGGCGTCGACATTTTTGCTCCCGGCGGAGCCATCGCGCCAGTGCCCAATTCGACTCTGCAAAAAACCATGCAGATGAACGGCACCTCGATGGCAACACCCAATGCTTGCGGCAATATCGCGCTGTTGCTCTCGGGTTTGATGGCAAATCAAATTCGCTATTCACCGTACTCGATCAAACGTAGCCTGCAAAATACGGCGACATTCATCGACGGGATTGATAAGTTTGCTCAGGGGCCAGGGCTGCTGCAGGTTGACAAGGCCTATGACTATCTACAGACAAATGCAGAAAAGACTGGCGAATTGCTGCGGTTTTCGACCGAGCTACCCGGCCGGAACGGGGCTCGCGGCCTTTACCTTCGCTCGTCGAACGAAACGTCAGCCGTCACGGATGCGACGGTCCGCGTGGTTCCCCATTTCGGTGATAAAGCCGAAAACCACGCAAAGGTCGATTTCGACATGCGCATCGATCTTCAATCAACGCAACCCTGGATCGAAGTCGGCGGCCATCTGGTGCTACCCCACGGCGGCCGGTCGTTTGCCGTGCGAGTCGATCCGACCAAACTGAAAGCGGGAGTTCACTTTGGCCAGGTGCTGGGATTTGACGCCGCGCACCGAGAACGTGGTCCAATGTTTCGCCTACCGGTCAGCGTCTTGCGTCCGACGCACGTCGCCATGAATGATCCGGAAACAGACGCACCAACATTCAACGGGCAATTCAAGTTCTCACCCGGCCACATCGAACGCAGATTCTTCGCGGTTCCGCCGGCAGCAACCTGGGCCGAGATCACTCTGCGACTGACTGCCGAGACCAAACGCACGTTTGTTTTGCATCCCCGGCAACTCGCTCATGGAGAACCGTTGCGTTTCGCCGGACGACGCAAGTACGTGACGTTGCGTCCTGATGTCAAGATTGTCGAGAGCATTCCTGTTCGCGGCGGGCATACTTTGGAATTCGCACTGTCTCAGTTTTGGTCGAGCCTCGGTGAATCGCAAGTCGAATGCACTGTGACATTTCACGGGCTGATGCCCAGCGATCAACAGCCGGCACTCAGCCATGACGCACCCGTGAAACGAATCGACGTTGTGGCAACTCTGGGTAACGAACGACTGGCTCCACGGGTAACACTCAAGACACATCGCACAACAATTTCACCGGGCCAGGCCACCATTAAACAACTCAAGAGCCGACGTGACAATTTGTCCGACAACCGGCAATGCTATCAACTGCTGCTGCCGTATGAATTCGAGCAATCACAGCCGGGACGAGTCACCCCGCGGTTCGCTCGAATCGACGGTTTGTTGTACGATTCGGACTTCGGCACGCAGATTTGGTCGCTCTTCGACAGCAATGGGCGTCTCGTTGCCACGGACGACACGTTCCCGGGACCTGTCCGATTAAAGAAGGGCATCCACTCTCTGGTCCTTGAACTACGTCACACGGACATTGCCAAGCTCGAAAAAATGAAGAAACTGCCAATGTCGTTAGACCGGCCGCTGAAGAGTCAGATTACGTTAAAGGCGTACAGCACGCGAGCCGACGCGATTAACCGGCGCAACACGTTCGCGTCACGGATTTTGAGAAAAGGCGAAACAGAAAGCGTGTTTTTCTCGACCGTTTCGCTAAAGACGCCCGCCGGCGCGAAACCGGGCGACACATTGTCGGGCACGATGACATTGGGAACCGCGACTTCATCACGGACAGGTTCCGGAAGCCGGCCGGGAGGGTTTCCCATTCGATACTTGGTCGGCGGATCGGTTTCGAAAAAACGAGAACCGTCGGACGGACCGCCCATTCCCAATGAAAAACGACTGGCAAAGTCACTGGCCGATGCCAAGTTTGAATTATTGAAGCGAATTCCGTTCGAGACAAATCGCGAGCTGTTCGACAAGACGGCCAACGAGCTTCAAAAAGCTGAACCTGACAGCCTGCGAGTACTGGTCTTGCGGTTAGAGCGATTAGATGATGCCAAACACCGGAAGAAACGGTTGTCGGAAGTCATCGCGGCCGCCGATGCCATCATCAGCAACATCGACACGGAAAAGCTGGCCGCTCATTACGGAACCAGAATCAACCCCGAAGACAAACAGGCTTCCGCGCTGCGAAAGAAGATGGACGAACAACGCCAAATCCTAATCGATACACTTTATCGAAAGGGACGTGCGGTGGGATACATGGAATTGCCAGACGTCATCAAGGATCATCCCATCGTTGACCGAGCAGCATACGACAAAGCTTTTGAAGACAACTTTGCTGAACTGCGGAAATGGGTAGACACGACCGGGCAAGACTACGTCCTGCTGCACATCCGCCGCAACCGCCGCCAACAACGTTTCGGCAGCGCCCTGAAGTGGTTGAACAAATACCTCACCACTTCGCCCGGCAACTATTGGTACCACAAGAAACGCCGCGACGTGTATCAGAAACTGGGCTGGACGCACTTGTGGGAGTACGAGAAACGCTGGTTGTTGATTCGTTTTCCGAACTGGAAAAAGAAGTAACGCCGAATCGGGCTGCGCTGAGAACAAAAAGAAGCCCGGCTTCGTGCGGAAGCCGGGCTTTCAAATCTCAACAATCGAACGATTACCGAACTATTGCTTTTTGTCTGTCGGTTTCTTGTCTGTTTGCTTCTTGCTCGTTTTCTTGGTTGCTCCTTGCTTCTTGGCTCTGTCGCTACGCGCCTTCTTGGCTTGGGACAGCAATTCATCCAGTTCCTTTTTCTGATTGTCGCTCAGCACGGCCTGGATTTCACCATCCTGCTTCGCTCGCAATTCCCTGAACTGCTTCTGGAGTTCCGCGAATTCCGACCGATACTTCGCTTGCACGGCATAGATCTTGTCGCGTTGCTCGCCGCTGAGATTCAGTTTGCCATACTGGGCTGGTAAGCGGTTTCTTGCTTTACCCTTCGCCGTCTTCGTCGCCTTGTCTTTCCCTTTCTTCGCGGTCGGCTTCTTTTCGTCGTCCGCGTTCGCCGAAATGAGATTCGGTGCAACAATTGCGAATGCCAAAGCGCTACAAATCAAAACCATCAATCCGCTGTTTTTCTTCATTGCCATCCTCCGTAAGTAACATCGTGTTGAAAAACATCCATCGGTCAAACGTTGCAACCGACGTGAAGTCCGCTAATCTGATCAGCTATGGTGGTCAGGTGTGGGTGAATTTGCAAACGAAAAGGGCAGAATAATTGAAAAAACTGTCAAATTCGGATTCTAGGAGAATTTGCGCCCCAACGAGCGGAAGCGTAACGAATCCGCGCCGTCGCAGATTTTCAGCTTTCGTGAATCCCCACCGCTTCGAGACATCTCACTTGTTTGGTAGTGAAAGCCGTTTCAACTCACCTCGCGCGCCGCCGACGGCAATCTCATACTTGGTGGGATGTACAGTCAGGCAATACGCCCAACCCGCAAGCGCGGCAACATCGCGGACGATAGTGACTGAATCGGGATCAATCACGCGGACATGTCCATCGTCACACGATGCCACAATCCAGCGGCCATCCAGTGACCATTTCACATCGAGCGGCACAGCCGGTAATCGGACAAACCGCACCATGCGTCCGATTGTCGGTTGCCACAAT
>CAUZVF010000615.1:0-4571 GCA_963582955.1 Planctomycetota bacterium | reverse complement strand
GTGCGGTTTTTCACCAGCGAAGGCGTCACCGAGTTGACTCCGCCCCGATGGCTGCCGGGGCGGTTGTGGGCTTACTTTCGTTTGACGACGCGGTTCACTCACTATGCACGACTGCGGAATTGGCAAGTCGACGCACAGTGGGAACCGACCAAGTATCTCGAAGAACTTGGGCGGCTCGGCTTTAAGATGCGATTCGATCCTTATCGGAACGAGAACGACGAATCCGTCGCCGAGGATTCCAGTGTGGCTCAGTTCTTTCCGTGCCTGATGGCCGTCGTGGCGGGGAGTTGGTTTGGCGAGTCATGGGACATGTTTTCCAAATACTCGTCGTACTTCACTTCAGTCTACGAGAACTCGCTGCCGCAGTTGTTGGTTTTCATTGCCGTGTTTCTGGTTTTCTTCTTTGGCAAACATTGGCTCGCCAATCTGACTCTTCGACGAGCGCGGCGGAACATCCCGCTGAGTATCGGTGGCTGGGGTACTCGCGGAAAATCGGGGACAGAACGGTTGAAGGCGGCTTTGTTGAATGCACTCGGGTATGGCATCTTCTCGAAGTCCAGCGGTTGTGAGGCGATGTTTCTGTACGCACCGACGTTTGGAAAGCTGCGGGAATTTCACCTTTATCGGCCCTACGACAAGGCGACCATTTGGGAACACCGCAATGTGTTGTTGTTGGCGTCACGGTTGCGTTCGCATCTTTTCATTTGGGAGTGCATGGGACTGACTCCGTCTTATGTCGACGTTTTGAGCCGCCAATGGACACGTGACGATCTCGCCACGATTACCAACACGTTTCCCGACCACGAAGACTTGCAGGGACCGGCGGGGATCAACGTGGCCGAGGTGATTGCCGGATTCGTTCCGTACGACTCGACGGTGTTCACGACCGAGCAATCCATGCGGCCAGTTGTGGCCGAATCGGCACGTAAAGTGAATGCTACTTTGAAAGGCGTTGGCTGGTTGGAATCAGGATTGTTGACGGAAGATGTGCTCGACCGATTCCCGTATACCGAACATCCGGACAACATCGCACTGGTCTTGGCGATGGCCGAGGAACTCGGTTGCGGCCACGATTTCGCGCTCAAGGAAATGGCCGACCGGATGGTTGCCGATTTAGGAGTGCTCAAGACCTCGCCGCCGGCCCGCATGCGGACACGCACATTGGAATTCACGAATGGCATGTCGGCCAACGAGCGGCATGGTTGCTTGGGAAACTGGGAACGGCTGGGCTTTGAAACTCAGGATCATGTCGCCGAACCCAACGTCTGGATCACGACCGTCGTCAACAATCGCGCCGACCGCATCGCCCGCTCGAATGTGTTCGCGAGAATCCTGGTCCACGACATCAGTGCCGACCGGCATGTCTTGATTGGTAACAATCTGAAGGGTTTGCAGGGCTACATCCGCGATGCGTGGCAGGAATTCATTGCCGAAATCTCGCTGTGGACAGACGCCGGCAACACGCAACAGGCACTCAGCCAGTTAGATGCGATGGCCAAGCGGTTTCGGCAATACACCGACGAATCTCAGATCCAACGTGTTCTGCGGGCGATGTTGGTGCCCCTGGAAGAACAGATCGAAGGCCCAACAGCCGCACAAATTGCCGACGAGCTGAGCAAACTGTGGTACGACACGAATCGGCTGTCCGACGAGCTTTCACGGCAAGGGTTGTCGGAATCACTCACCAGTGCCATCGTGACGCAAATCGAGTTCGTCGTGCGGGGATACCGCGAGTATTCCGCTTTGTCCGAGCGAATCAAACAAGCGACGTCCGAACAACAGGCTGCGATCGACGCCGACTTCAAAGAGTTGTTGTGGAGTTGGTTCGAGCGAAAGCTGGTCGTTGTTGAGGACTACTACGCCACCGGCGAACAAATCATTGATCGGCTGTGCAATGAGACTCCGCCCGGATTTCGAAACCGGATCATCGGCATCCAGAACATCAAAGGCACGGGACTGGATTTCGTCTATCGCTGGCAGGCCTGGGAACACTGCCACGCGGCCGGTGAATTGCTGAAGAGCAACGACTCGGCAACGGCTCAGCAGGGCTTGCGGGAATTGTCCGAGTTACAAGACTTCGGGTTGCTGTGCGAGGAATATTTGCAAACCGCGCTGGCCAATGCGCGGGAATCGGCGATGGCACAAAGTGAGACGACAAAAGCAACATTCGACGCGATCGAAACGAGACTGCAACTATCGATGACCAAAATCAACGACAGCCTACAAAACACAACGACACCCGGAAGTTCCAGAATGGATACTTTCCTCGGCTGGATCGAACAATTCGCCGACGTCACCGACGCCGTCCGTCGCCGCAAACAGGCCAATCAAATCTATCGCGACTTGGCAACCGAACGCATCAGCCAGGAACAAGCCGCGTTACAACTGCGAGCGATCACCAAACGTCAAAAAGGCGGATGGCTGGCGAAAGCGGTCCAGACCCGACGTGCCAGAAACACTTGTGACGCCGCGTGAACACCACTCGGGGCGACACATCCTTATGCCAGCGATTGGTGGTACGGAGTCGCACAACCGTCGGACTCCCTACTTTGTGCGCAGCGATATGACGCCGTCCCAATTTTGGGGAGACTCCCACGACAGCGAGAGATCAAAACGTTGGCTTTACCAAGTTGATCAAATGTCGTGCAAAAGCCATTCTCCATACCGCTCAAGGCAAGTCCCTCAAACAATCATCCCTGCTCTGTTGAATCGAAACCATGCGTGGAAGCGTAGGGACTCCTTTACCTTCTCCTCCCGCTAAGGCAAGGAGCAGGATCACGTCATCCGCCAACCGATGAACCACACTTCATGACGATCGAATTTCGTCATTCGGCGACCGGCACAGATCATTGTTCGACGTGAATTGCCCGCTTCATATTCGATCTCGCTCAATTCGCATACTTCGAATTCTTCCAGCATCCGGGAAATCTCTTGACGCATCGGACGCAGGAAAAGCAAAGACGGGTTCTGTGATGCACGGCACGTGAAGCTGAAGCCAGTCGAATGCTCAACGCCATTCTTCGTCACTTGAATGAAAATGCCATCGATCGACGAGAGCTCAACGATGCGTCGAAGCAAAGCTGTGGTCGAGACATTGAACGCACCACGGATCGCGGCAACGCTACTCCAACACGGCTGCCGTTGAGACAGATGCTCATTCAGCATTTCTTCAGGCATCAACAACTCTGCGGCCACCCGATTCGCTGCCGCTTCTTCATCGTCGAAGCCTTTGCGGTGCTTGTTCGCCATCACGTCCTCTCCGGTGAACTTGGAGATCAGAATGTGGGCGATTTCGTGGGCGATCGTAAATCGGTTTCGTTCTCGCGAATTCGCTTCGCGATAACGAATGACCAATTCCCCGTCTTCTCGTCGGCCGACGTAACCGTCGCTGACCATCTCCCGGGGCTCGACGCTGGCAACACCGACGTGGCTCGCGAGTGCCATCAAGTCGATTGGCGGTCTGCATCCGACCGTTTGAATAATCGTTCGTGCTTCCTCTACGGCTGCACGCCGATGGCTTGCCTTCAATGTTCGCATCGTGTCACCCCCCACAACGACGAACGGATCAAAACAGCCCAATTTCGTCGTATCGCCTTTTCCAATCCTCCGACGTTACGACATTGTCTTCACCCTCTGATTGTCGATACTGTCCAGCTTCCTGCAACTCTTCGGCCTGCTGCTCAAGATAAGCGTTCCAAATCCGAAACACTTTGTCGTCGGATGCGTCGATCTCTCGGTTGCAGACGAACGTGATCAGGTGATCCAGCGACATCTTCTGGTCTGAATCGAGGTTCTCTTCGGCTTCACTCCGGACTTTCACCTGCCTGCCATCCAAAGATGTCGAACACTGAAGAGTATCGTCGATCCGAGCCAATTGCATCAACGAGTAGGTCGATGCAAACTTCGGGTCGCGTTCGAGTCGGCGCAGCCAGTACTCTTCGATGTCGGTCCGCTTCGCGAGTTCCTGAATCGTCATCCCCTGCAGCACTCTTTGCTTCAGAATCTTTCTCCCCGGATGTTGGCTCGCAAACTCTTCCGCAACCGGTCGTCGTCTTTCTGCCGACTCAATTGCAGAAACGGCGATTGTCGACATCTTGTCCTCAAGCAATTCTCGAAAGTCAACGAGCGACGGATACTCGATCGTTGCGATTGTCGGACCGAAGACACCGCGAAACATTCGGCTGACCGGTGCACCTTGTTTGCAGATCACCACACGCGGAATCGTCGCGTAGGCCACGATCTGGGCTTCCATCCCGACTCCCAGCGATGGGGCGTTGACATGAAACACGACGATGTCTGCGTCGACTGTCGAGTGGTAGTCTGTAACGTACACCTCTTCTGCACTGTGATCAGTGCCAGGCGGAGTCACATCCCCCGGATCATAAATACTGAACGTGACGCCCAAGTAGTCGTATCCCTGAAAGACCTCCTTCGTAACGCTCCGGACAACGTCGCATTCGTTCCTTGCACCGTCATCGTTGTTCGTCATTGGACCTGCTAGTACTACAGCGCTAGGTCTGGTTTTTCGGCCATTTGCAGCGTTTGATTAGGGTGAGTTTGATGCCGAGACG
>CAUZVF010000614.1:0-4580 GCA_963582955.1 Planctomycetota bacterium | reverse complement strand
TCGATATGAACAGTGCCGTGCCGTCACCCTCTAACGTTGGATTCGTCGCCATAACCAGTTCGGTAACTTCGTTTCCGCGCACACGACGCACCAAAGCGTCGATCGTCAGGTTTTCGGGGCCGATGCCGTCCAGCGGGGAAATCCGGCCCTGCAGCACGTGATAAACGCCGTCGAAGGCACCGGATGATTCCAGCGAGACGACATCGCGAGGTTGCTCGACCACGCACACGACCTGCCGGTTTCGCCGGACATCCGCGCAGATGCTACAAAGCTCACGTTCGGTCAGATTGTAACATTCGTCACAATGCCGCACGGATGACTTCACGTCGTGGATTGCGTCGGCCAGCTTTGTCGCCTCGGCCAAGTCACATCCCAATATGTAATGAGACAACCGTTCGGCCGATTTGCGTCCGATGCCCGGCAACGTTGCGAACTGATCAATCAGGCGGCCGACGGCCGGGCCGTACGGATGGTTTCCAGACGCAGTTTGCTGTTTGATCATTGATTCGTTATTCGGCCGAATTCCCGCCAAGCCCGAACTTCGAGAGGGCATCATCCAACCCAGGAAGATTCATTCCACCCGTGAGGTTTGACATCTCATCCGAGGCCGCTTGTTTCGCTTTGTCGAGTGCTTGATTGACGGCGGCAACCACCAAGTCTTCGACCATCTCTTTGTCGCCGGATTCCAACAGTGAATCTTCCACCGTACACGACAGGATTCTCTGTTGGCCGTTGGCTTCCACCGTCACCATACCGCCGCCGGCCGTTCCCTGAACTTTCAAACGCGAAAGATTCTCTTGAATGTCTTTCATGCGGCCTTGCATTTCTTGGGCCTGCTTCATGATCGACGCCAAATTCCCCAGTCCCTTAAACATCGTCATCTAGTCCTTTCCGCGCGACTGCTTCACGATCGGTACGACTTTCTCGACGGTCGCACCAAAAACGGCAATGGCTTGCTGCACTAATTCATCATCTTGAATGTCAATTCGCCGGTCGCTGCCTGATTTTGATGTCTCGTCCTTCGCTGACGAGTCGTCGGCGTCCGAGACAAACAGCGAAATTCGAATCGGTTGTCCAGTAATCTCCGAAGCAACTCGTTCTAATTGTCCCAGCACTTCGGAACGTTCACAGTATTGCTTATTGAAATGATAGCTCTTCGGAAAGGTCAAATCCAGACGATTTGGTCCAGAAATTGCTACATTCTCGATTGGCCGGACGTGGTTACGCAACATATCATCAATTTTCGCAAGGATTTGCGACCATAATTCTTGTTCGCACCCGTCGACAAGAGCGACCTCGGAACACGGCTTTTCGGTAGTTTCCGTGGAATTCACAACATCCGGCTCAATGATTTCCGTTTTTTTTTGCGGTGATTCCGGCGTTGGAGTTGCTTGGCTTTTTTGCCTATTCTCACTTTGCTCCGGAATTGAAGCAGCCGGGGCCGATTGAACGGCTTTTGCCGACTGCGGTTTCGGAGCACGCGTCGAGGAACCGCTCGACGCAGGCGATGGACTCGGTTGAGAAAACGTACCGGACTTCAACTGAGCGATGAGTCCGTCAATTTCTTCGAGGTTTTCGAGCAAAGAGATTCGAATCAATGCCAGTTCGGCCAAGGCACGTCCGTAGGTGGCTTTCTGCATGCGTCCTTTTGTTTCAGCCAGAATCTGCAACGCGGCGACGATTGTCTGCAATCCCCATGTCTTGGCCTGTTCTTTTAATTCAGCGCGACAGGAGTTGGAAACACTGAGCATCGCAACCTCGTCCGCATCACTCGCCAAGACCATCAGGTCGCGAAAATAGCTGACGAGCTGATCGGTCAGCTCTCCAAGCTGGACGCCGTCGGCCAAAGCCTGATTAAATAATTGCAATGCCGAGTCGCGCCGCCGTTGCAGCAAGTGACCGGCGAGTTCAATCAACCGCTCGTCCGGCGCCGTTCCAAACAGGCGATGCACGTCGGACACGGAAATTTGGTCTCCGCCGAACGACAATAGCTGATCGAACAGCGATTGGCTGTCCCGCATCGAACCGGCCGCACGGCGGGCGATCAATTCGACAGCGTCACGATCGACATTTGCTCCCTCGGTTTCCGCGATCGTTGCAAGACGCTTGGCAATGCTGTCGGTTGCGATCGTCCCGAAATCGAATCGCTGGCAGCGAGAAAGAATCGTATCGGGAACTTTATTGGGCTCGGTCGTACAGAATATGAATTTGACTTTCGGCGGCGGTTCTTCCAATGTCTTTAGCAACGCGTTGAAGGCTTCCTTCGTCAGCATGTGAACTTCGTCAATGATGTAGATCTTGTACTTGGACCTCATCGACTTGACGTTGACGTTGGCGCGCAACGTACGGATGTCGTCGATGCCGCGGTTCGAAGCTCCGTCGATTTCCAGCACATCAATGTCGTTGCCGGCCGAGATTCCGTCGCAGATTTCACAGTCGTTACACGGATTGGCATCGACCGCGGCCGGACAATTCAACGACTTGGCCAAAATGCGGGCCATCGAGGTCTTACCCACGCCGCGGGAACCTGTAAAAATGTACGCGTGCGCGACCTTTGATTTGTGAATCGCGTTTCGCAAAGCGTGAGCGATATGTTCCTGGCCGACGACGTCTCCGAATGTCTGCGGGCGAAATCTACGAGCCAGTACGGTGTAATGAGAAGTTTGGTCGTCCATGGTCACCATCCGGAGTTTGTTGTCTGGCCAGCGGCCGACGTGTGAGATGTGTCTGTCGAACTCCATTCATACACAATTCGAACGCCGGAACCAACCGGGTTTGCGTTCGCTGTGAGCGGCAAGGCGCTAGCCCAATGCGCGTCACTTTACCGACGGTATCGTTTCGTCAAGTTAAAGGACGAGTCGGACAGTTATCCGTTTTGGCCAGGAACCTCACGGTTCGCGCTAGCCAAGAGCAATGAAGCTCAAAATACCAGGCTAGCGGGAACCGTGAGGTTCCTGGCCCCCATCAACGGTTGCCCGAATGTTGCATCTAAAGTGAGTGCCATTGGACGCTAGCCGCCGGGTTCTTCGGCACTGCGGTTTAACGGGCGGCTAGCGCCTTACCGCTCACTTTCACGAGATCCGCGAGCTTTGCGAATGATTTTGTCGGTCATCATTAGCGCTCATTCGCGCCATTCGCGGGCAGTTGATTAGATCCACAAAAAAGGAGCGAAACGCTATCTCCGCCTGCACCTGAGACTTAGCGCTTAGGGCTGCTCCGGTTAAGGCCTGACCCGGTTCACACGGTCCCACCGCATTTGGAGATAGCGTTTCGCTCCCTGAACGACGATCTCGACATCGATGGCTGCATTATGAAGACCGATCGTGGTTCGTCAAGAGTTGCCTCGCGGCGGCCGGCCAGATTTGGGCATTGCCGTCAGACTTTGGTGTGAATCCAACGGCCACGGACAAATCGCGCCGTCATCAGGATCGCTCGAATCGTCACGTCCGCGAACATTCCGATCCACGCACCGACCAGACCGCCGTTCCAAACGATTCCAAACAGGTAGGCAATTGAGACGCGGATGCAGAAGACACCGGTGACGTTGATCAGCATCGGGTACTTTGTATCCCCAGCTCCGTGCAATGCGTGTTCGTAGATGATCAGCGCAATCAACGGGACCTGAAAAATGGCCATCAAACGAAACGCGGGAACGCCGATGCTTCGGACACTCTCGGAATCGTGCATCAACATGAAGATCGGTTCGGCCAAGAAGAAAAACAGAATGCTGATCAGCGCCGCCAAAATTCCGCATTGGATGGCCGCCTCGTGGCCCGATTGAACGGCGCGTTTGACGTCGTTGGCTCCCAATGATTGTCCCACCAACGTTGCCGCTGCCATGCCCCAGGCGACTGCCGGCAGATACGTGATGCCTTCGACGCGAATTCCGATCATGTGAGCTGCAAACGTGTCGCTGTTTCGTCCGACCGATTCCAGATTGGCGATCACCATCAGGAATACGAATTGTCCCGCCCACGTCAGCATTCCATCAATGGCAGCCGGCGAACCAATCTTGAGGATTCGCCGGACGGTGTTGCCTCGGATCCTGAGAGCCGACAGCCGCAGACGTAACGAGCCGAGTCCTTTGGACAGGATAGCCAGCATCGCGATGCCACCGGCGAAACGGGCGACGACGGTTCCGATCACGATCCCATCGATCCCGATTGCGGGCAACGGACCGAATCCATAAACGAGCACCGCCGAGACGAGCATGTTCAAGAGATTGACGAGTCCAAGAATCATCATCGGCGTGCGCATGTTTCCCGAACCGCGCAACGCGGCTGCTCCGGCCAGTGTCACCGCGTTGAATACTTGACCGATGCCATCGAGCCGAAGGTATCGAGTGACGATGGCTCCCGATTCGCCTTCAAGATGCAGGAAATGAGCGAACGACGGCGCCAACGCATAGATCGCCCCGTAAACGACGATTCCCATCAATGACGCCAACGCGATGGAACGATTCATCACGCGATTGGCATCGTCGAATTCACCAGCGCCCCAATGCCGGGCGACCAGCGCCGTCGTTCCCGTGCCGACCAATGCGAACAGCATGCTGGCCAGCCAACCGAAGTAGGCTCCGA
>CAUZVF010000613.1:0-4585 GCA_963582955.1 Planctomycetota bacterium | reverse complement strand
CAGTGTGCTTGTCGTCGGCACGTGGGAACGACGGATCCTGAATGCCCTCCCTCGACGTGCCACAGTTCCAACACGTATCGAACGAATCTTCGTGCGTCTCGCTACACTCTTGACAGGTCCACATCGCCAAACTCCGCGTGGCCAACTGGGTTGCCTACGACAATGTGTCGCAATGAACGTTCGATACAGAACAATCCATCGTACCAATAGCACAACTGCAGTTGAACGCGATTCGTCTTGATCTGGAATCCCTGGAACGAGTTCTTTGATAACGTTGCCCTGCTCCGCGAGATGATCGTTCAAGGAAACGGCACTGCAATGGCTCGGTAGAACAACGCCGAGGAGTTCGGTAGTCTGAGTCTGAGAATCAGTAAAATTCCGTTGAACCTTGTCTGGGAGATCGAGACCTGATGCCGCTTGTGATTAGTACTTCATTGAATGCTGGCAATGGACCACACACCGAAATCCTGAAAGCCAATGGATTCGAACACCGCCCAGCTCCGGTCGATGCCGACATTTACAACGACGAAAACGCATTGATTTCCGTGCTTGATGGCAGCCAGGCGGTCATCGCGGGATCGGAACCGTATACGCCGAAGGTTCTGGCGGCATCGCCGCAATTGCGGGCAATTTGCCGTAGCGGCGTCGGTTTTGACGCGATCGATTTGAAGGCGTGTGACGACGCGGGAATCGTCGTGACGACGACTCCGGGAGTCAATCATCATGCCGTGGCCGAACACACAATCGCGTTGCTGATGGGAGCCGCCCGCGGATTCCCCGATTTGGATCAACGAGTGCGAACCGGCCGGTGGGACCGGATTCCCCGTCCCCGCGTCATGGGCAGTACGTTAGGAATCGTCGGACTTGGGCGAATCGGCCGCGCCCTGGCAACTCGTGCGGTTGGCTTGGGAATGAACGTGTTGGCGTTCGAGCCGTTTCCCAACAAAGAATTCGTCGAACAGTGGAAGATCGAACTGGCAGAACTGGATGATCTCCTCTCGCGATCGGATTATGTTTCGTTACACTGCCCGATGTCGGCCGAGACACATCATCTGATGAATGCCGAACGAATTGGCAAAATGAAACGCGGCTCGGTGTTGCTCAACACCGCACGCGGCCTGTTAATCGATGAAACGGCACTGTACGACGCGTTGAAATCGGGACAATTACGAGCGGCCGGACTGGATGTGTTCGAGGAAGAACCGCTGCCGACCGACAGTCCACTGATTGAACTCAGCAACATTCTACTCTCCGGACACGTCGCCGGACTTGATAACGAATCGCATCACGACACGTTTACGATGTGTGCCGAGACCATCATCGACCTGTTCAACGGCGGCTGGCCGGCTGAATGCGTCCAGAACCTAAAGAGTGTCAGTGATTGGAAATGGAGTAAAGCATAAGGACACGCATCGCAAGGAGACTGACGATGTCGAAAGTCAACTTTACACGCAACGAATCTCCGTCACTCGGTGTCGAAGTTGAATTGCAGATTGTCGATGCGAAAACGTTCGCTTTGTCGAATGCGATCGACGACATCCTGAAGGAACTCCCGGACGACCTGCAAGACCGAGTCAAACCGGAATTGATGCAGAGTTATTTGGAAATCAACACGGGCATCAACAAGACCGTCCGCGAAGCTGGCGATGACCTTCGCAATGTGATTGAAAGTGTCGAGAAGATCACTGATGCCTTGGGTGTCAAACTGTTTTGGGCCGCCACGCATCCGTTCTCGTCGTGGCGCGATCAGCAGATCACCGTCAACGACCGCTATTTCCGTCTCGTGGAATTGATGCAGGACGTTGCCCGCCGGCTCGTCACGTTTGGACTGCATGTCCATGTCGGAGTTGATACGGGTGACAAAGCCGTGATGATCTGCGATCGCATGTTGCGGCATCTGCCGTTGCTGTTGGCTCTGTCCACCAACTCGCCGTTTTGGGAAGGACGCAACACCGGGCTGCATTCGAATCGCTCGAAAATCATGGAAGGTTTGCCGACGGCCGGACTGCCGCATCAGATGCGAAATTGGAGCGAATATGTTTGGCTGATCAATCACTTGATCGACACGGGCTTCATCAACACGATCCGAGAAATCTGGTGGGACATTCGACCGCACAACACATTTGGCACGGTCGAAATTCGGGTGTGTGACATGCCGGCCAACTTGAACCAAGTATTGTCGCTGACGGCTCTGGTGCAGTGCCTGGTCGTGGCAATTTCCGAGGAGATCGACGAAGGCACGTATCAGTCCGAGTATCATCCGATGATGATCCAGCAGAACAAATGGCGTGCAACGCGGTTCGGCCCCGATGCTCCGTTGGTCAACAGCGACGACTACAAGCAATACAGTGTCCAGGAAGCCGCCGACAGCCTGGTCGAATTACTAATGCCGAATGCGGAAAAACTGGACTGCGTTGAAGAGTTGAAATCGGTGTCCGAATTACCCGCCATCACGGGCAGCCGGCAACAACTGAGAATCTTCGAAGAAACCAACAGCCGCAAAGAAGTCGTCCGCCAGATGCTCGAACGAAACGACTGGCGAGCCAGTTAGAACTGGTTTCGAAATCTAATGAATAAAACGAAACTCGGCCGATGTGATTAGCCCCCAGACCAATTGCTCACACTTTTTTTCTCGAGTTGAGTTTTGACGATTAAACCATTCCGTCAATTCCGAAAGCTCCGTGCCGTGTGGGTTACGGCAATACACGGACCTGATAGCGGCTTCCACAGTTCTCTTTGAGTCGTCCAAGCCGGCCAGACGAGCCGTCAAGTTTGACGTCCCGCTTGTGTTCGCCCGAACCAACTCTTGAATCGCCTCGTTGTTCGACATGAACAGCGCTTCGTGCGTACTACTTTGAAAGTTGCGTGTCCGAGTATCGAAGGAAGGGGATAGTGCTATCGCGGCTTGTTCGATCTTCAAATACTGCTGAACACGACCAAAACCACGCGCATCCAACAGCCGTTCTGTTCGTTGCTCGATGTCTTGGGGATCGGTGAATTTGAAATTCTCGGTTGCCAATAGCAACGAGACGGCCAATTGACGGCGGCTGAGCGGCCGGACTCGCGCCACGGCGTAAAGCTGTTCATCAGGAATTGCCGAGCCGTCGGGCCATTTGCTGCCGAGCTGATAAGCCTGAGTCGACACGATCGCCGCAATAAGCCGATGCAAGTCGTATCCATTGGCCGCAAAGTCGTCCGCCAGCCAGCCGAGCAATCCGCCGACCGCGGCTTCGTTGGCCGAGTGCATTTGATCGACCGGTGTTACCAATCCACGCCCGAAGAAGTATTCCCACAAGCGGTTCACAATTGCCCGGCTGAAAAACGTCTTTTCATCGAGCGACACGCTAACCAACTTCGCACGCCGACTGAATTTGTCGCGTTTTTTCTTCGTCTTCGGATCATCGGCCATCGGTTCATCGACAACACGCCCGGACAGAAACATCATCTTGGCAGTCGTCTCTTTGTCGTCCTTGCCAAGGAACTTAACTTCACCGTCATTCTTCTCGGAGATTTTTCCTTTTCCACCAGTTGTGCGATTAAAGAACGCCGCCATGCCGTAGAAGTGTGCCTGAGTCCAATCCTCGACCAGCGGGTGGTCATGGCACTTCGCGCACGAAATATCGACTCCGAAAAACACGCGGGCCGCGTCGGACGTCAGCACGTCCAAAGTTTTCGCCCGTTTGTCGAGAAATCGGTTGGCCGGCCTAACGTCGTCGGTATTCCACGGGCCGAGCATGATTTCCCGATACAGAACGTCCCACGACTTCCGCTTACGCAGTCCGCGCCGTAAATAGTCGATAAAGGCGTCGTTGCCGGCAAAGCGGCCTTGGATAAACTGGTCGAGTACTGTTCCGAAGTGTAATGTGAATTCAGGACCATCGATCAGCGCTTGAATGATGCGTATCCGCTTGTCCGATGATTTGTCCTTCTGAAATCTCGCCAATTCTTGCGGAATCGGAATCCGGCCCACCAGATCGAGCGTCACGCGCCTCAAAATCTGAGCGTCGTCAGCGGGCGCTGCCGGAATAATATTGTTGGCCTTCCAATTCTCGTCGACGAATTCGTCGATCCGAGTGGCAACTTCGGTTGCGCGGTTTGGCTTGCCGGATTCCGCGGCAATTGCATGTTGGCCGAGCGCGACGAATGCGGTGACGAAGCACCAGTTCGTCATCCGCGAGGCCACTTTAAGAAACGATCGTCGGCAAACACGTCGCATGATGGATTCTTCAGATCGAATCAACTCGACCGGCTGTCAAGAACGGGAACAATTCACTTCGCGTGATGCCAATGACCAAACTGTCTGGGTGCCGTTTCGCGACCTTTAGTTTCCGCGCCCAACGGACGCTGCGCGGTAAAGCGTTAGGCAGGTTCGTGTGGCAGATACCGATTGCGGATAGAAATTGCCGCGAAGTAACCGCGAACGAGAAACGCAACGAACACAAGACGAAATAAAACTTTGGCCGCCGACAGCGACTCGCCGCTCAGATGAACGTTGGCAACTCCTGAGGCAACGTCAAACCCATACAGGATCGCGCCGATTGCAATCGGCCAACTCGCGTTACGCCGTGCCCAAATGAATAATCCG
>CAUZVF010000612.1:0-4593 GCA_963582955.1 Planctomycetota bacterium | reverse complement strand
CGATCCCACGTGTAACGCGAATAGCAACGGAACGTTCTCGATCGGGCCGTATCGGGACTGGGTGGTGAAGTCGTTAAATGAGGACCTGCCGTACGATCAGTTCGTGCGGCTGCAGGTCGCGGGCGATCTGATTCCGTTGGTCGATCCGGAGATGATCAACGTCGACGGGTTAACCGCCACGGGAATCTGGGGGCTGGCTCATCTGGTCGAGGGCAACGACAAAGAGAAGGTCGTCGCGGACTTTGTGGACGAACAACTGGACGTTCTAGGCCGCACGTTCCTGGGCCTCACCGTTTCGTGTTCGCGATGTCACGATCATAAGTTCGATCCGATCACGCAGGCTGACTATTACGCGCTGGCGGGCATTTTCTACAGCAGCCACATCTTCACGTTCAAAGGCAAGAGTGCCCGCGAACGAGACCGTGTGCAGATGCGGGCCTTCACGACAAAGACCAAACAGCGGGAGTTTGAGCCAGACGAAAAACAGCTCGCAAAACTGGAATCGGAGATCGCCGCGATCGAAAAGAAATACGAAAATGCTCTTGAACTGATGAAGCTGCGCCGTGACCTGAAGGCTCAAATGATGCTCGAACCGAAGACCGACAACGAAAAAGCGAGTATCGAAAATCGCGTCAAAGAGCTGCGCCGCAAGGCATCGGAACTGGTTGCCGACCAGAAGAAGAAAGGCTGGGACGAGAATCCCGCCGAGCTGAAACAGCATGCGAAGCTCGCGGCTGAGCGTGATGAATTCAAGAAAAAGCTCGGCCGATTTCCGTTGCGGATGGTGATGCGCGAAGGTCCCGTTCCGGGAACTCGACACAAAGAGCCCGGCGACATGCCCGTGTTCATCCGCGGCAACCATCTTTCGCTGGGGCAAACCGTGCCGAGAGCGATCCCGCGCGTGTTTGCGTCCGGTAGCAACAAGCTTGAGATCACGGGCAGCGGTCGGCTGGAGCTCGCGCGCTGGCTGACGCGGCCCGATCATCCACTGACCGCGCGCGTCATGGCGAACCGCATCTGGCAGCATCTTTTTCGAAGAGGAATCGTCGCCACTCCCAGCAACTTCGGCCGACTTGGCCAGCCGCCGACACATCCGGAGTTGCTCGACTATCTGTCCGTTCGCCTGATGGAAAGCGGCTGGTCGATTAAGTCGCTGATCCGCGAAATCATGACGTCCCGCGCATATCAGCAGGCGAGTCGCTCTACGGTGGAGAACCTCACCCGCGATCCGGGCAACCATTGGTTCGGGCGCATGAACCGCAAACGACTGGACGCCGAGGCGTTAATGGACACACTCGCCTGGCACAGTGATCGCGTCAAACGCAGCGACCAGACCGCCCCAGACTGGAAACTGGTCCTCTCCGGCCGTTCTCTGTTTGGTGAGTTCAGCCGCGACAGGCCACAGACGATGCTGGACCTGTTCGATGGGGCGGATCCGGATCTTCTGGTGCCAAACCGCGCGGATTCAACTTCAGCGCCGCAGGCGCTGTTCATGCTCAACAATGCGACAGTTCTGAATACGGCAGCAACACTGACGAAGAAAACGACCGCTGAATCCGGTGACGAACGACGAAGAATCACGTCCCTCTATGAGCGACTGTTCGGACGGCCCGCCAGCGATGAAGAACAAAGTGTCGCGGCGCAGATCGTTCGCCAGTCACGGGAGACTCGACGCCAACTGGTTGCGGCCGGTGAAAAGGGAGTCGATGTGGAAATAGGTCCGTGGGAAGACCTATGCGCGGCGCTGATCTGCAGCAACGAATTCCTTTACATTGATTGACGCAGTCTTGAATTTATCCGTGGGTCCGCCCTGCCATCAGTGGGCCTCTGATTTGGTTTGCCCACGGATGAAATGCAGACGAAAGAATGCGGTGATGAGCCTGGTTTACGAAGAGAAGACTGAGGTGTTGCGTGGGTGCTTTTTCGACGTTCAGAATCGTGTTGGTCTTGGACGCGACGAAGAAGACTATCACCAGGCGGTGAAGCTCTGCCTGAAAGAAAACGACGTTCCGTTTGTGAGTAAGCAACCGCATTCACTGATCCTTTACGACCAGGTGGCGCACAAACTGTTTCCAGATATCGTGGTGTGGGATGCCATTACGGTTGAGTTGAAGTCCATTCCGCGCAATCCGAGTCGGACCGAATTCGTCCAGCTCTTCGACTATTTGAAGTGTCGCGGAGATTCGTTGGGGCTGTTTGTCAACATGGGGCTCGATCGCGTCCATGTCGACCGATTCGTCTACGACGCTCCGGAAACGAATCTGGAAGAAGACTGGAACTATTGGTCCGGCAGGATCGACGGGGCAGCACGCGAGGTTGGTATCCGGGTTCGTGAGGCACTGCGGGACGTTTACAACGAGCATACAACGGGATACGGCGACGAGGTTCTGCGAAAACTCATCCTGTTCGCGCTCGCCCATCAGCAGTTGTCCGTCGTAGAATCACCAGTTGCGATGTCGTATTACGGCGACATTGCGTTGCGTGAGTCAGCACTTGAATGCCTCGTGGTCGAGGGTGCGATCGTGCTGACGTATACTGCTCTGTTTGACAACAACGACTTCAACATGAATCGCGGCCTGTCGTATTTGGATGCTCTCAACCTCAAATGGGGCATCGCTGCCAACTTTGGAAAATCACAAGCTCAATTCACCGCACTGCGCCGTGCCTGATTTCATCCGTGGGTCCGCTGTGCCATCCGTGGGCCTCTGATTCGGTTTACCCACGGATGGCACAGCGGACCCACGGATAAAGGATCGGCCAGATGAATTACTCGACAATCTCACGTCGCGATCTCCTGCGTCAAGCGTCGGCCGGGTTTCCGCTGCTGTCGCTGACCGCATTGCTCGCTCAGGAATCGGCGGCGGCCAACACGAACCCGCTGGCGGCGAAACAGCCGCATCATACGCCGCGTGCGAAGAGCGTGATCTTCCTGTTTATGGGTGGAGGACCATCCCAGGTCGACCTGTTCGATCCGAAACCGAAACTCGCGGATCATGGGAAGATCCCCATCAAACTGCCTCGCATCACCCGCGATGCCACTCCGAACTGCCGGCCGTCGCCGTACCGGTTTCGGCAGCATGGCGAAGCGGGGATCGTGATCAGCGAACTGCTGCCGCACCTCGGACGCTGCGCTGATGACCTGTGTGTCATTCGCTCGATGCAGTGCGACCACATCGAACACAGCGGAGCGATTCGCCAGTTGACGACAGGTGATGGCGTTCTGCCGCGTCCGAGCCTGGGAGCCTGGCTGCTCTACGGACTTGGCTCTGAGGCGGACAACCTGCCCGGATTCATCTCGCTCGGTTCGCAGAACGATCTGCCGGGCAAGGTGCCTTACAGTTCCTCGTTTCTTCCGACGGCGTTTGAAGGCGTGTCGATCACAAACATTGACAATCCGATCAACAATCTGGCGCTGCCCGTGTCGAAAGAAATTCAGTCGGGGCGACTGGCCGCGATCCGCCGGCTCAGCGAACTGCACCGCCGCGGACGCGAGGATGACAGTCGCCTGGACGCGCGCATCGCCGCCTACGAGCTGGCATTTCGCATGCAGACGCAGGCACCGGAAGCGTTCGATCTGTCGCGCGAGTCGCAAGCCATCCACAAGCTGTATGGTCTCGATCACGAGACAACGAAGGACTACGGCCGCCAGTGCCTGCTGGCCCGGCGGCTGGTCGAACGCGGCGTGCGGTATGTGGTCGCCAACGTGGGTGGCCAATGGGACAGCCACGCGAATGTTCGAGACCACGAAAAAGTAGCGGCAACCTGCGATCAGCCGGTGGCTGCGCTGCTAACCGATCTCAAGTCACGTGGACTGCTTGACGAAACGCTGGTGGTGTGGGGAGGCGAGTTCGGCCGCACTCCCACAGCTCAGGGAGCCGGCCGCGACCACCATCCCCACGGATTTACAATGTGGCTGGCTGGCGGCGGCGTCAAGAGCGGACTGACCTACGGAGCCACAGACGACTTCGGCTTCTTCGCAGTCGAAAACAAAGTCCACATCCACGACCTGCACGCCACAATCCTGCACCTGGTGGGCCTCGACCACGAACGCCTCACCTACCGCTACAGTGGTCGCGATTTCCGCCTGACCGATGTGCACGGCAGCGTCGTCCACGACATCCTTGCATGAACACGAGATGATCAGCTTCCTCATGAGCCACGTCTTAACGCAGCTGACACTCTCGCGAAAACAGAGTCGTGTCCACCGGCGGGAAGACCTACACGCGACGCTTAGAGATTTCTCCGCGGCGCCCCGGATTCCGCTGTGCTTCACCCGGGAGTACATACTGTTGCCCGCGCTGACAAGACTCTCGGCCGACCCCAATTAGCCAAGGCACAGGTGGGCGTGGCTTGGTCAGTTGTGCGACATCACCAAAGCGCTCAGGACGACAACACCGACGCCGTTCTAAAACTCGCCAGAGCGCAGCCGTGGCGCAAACCCGCGAGCGCTGGGCGGCGTGCCACCGCCGGCGGACATGTTACTAATAGTGGTTCTTCCGGGAGTTTAGTGGCTATTGAGGGGTCGGTTTGAGGTCCAGCTTTCCGCAGTAGAAGAGGATTCGTGTTCGGTAGTTTTCAAAGGTGCGAAAGCCG
>CAUZVF010000611.1:0-4594 GCA_963582955.1 Planctomycetota bacterium | reverse complement strand
CTATCGGCCAACGATTGACGGTCGACGATGTGCCCCACCGCCCGGTTCATTCGTTGCAGAGCTTTGTCCAGTTGGTACTTTTCCCGATAAAAGCGGCGGTCGATGAGCTGTTGGAACCGATCTCTCAGCCAAAGCAAGATGATCACGATCAAGGCCAAAATTGCGGCAACCGACAGTGCTTGCTGCAAAACTTGCTGAACCGATAACGACGTATTTACATAGTTCGTCATCAAACTGAGCAATGCGACGGCGGTCCCAAACGCAACGCTTAGGCCCAAACTGACGACATAGTACAAAGTGCCCTTGCTGACGATCTGATCAATCAGCATCAGCCGGAACCGGATCATCCCGATTGCGTAGGCAATCATGAACGAAATGCTGGCAAGAAACATCAGTATGCGTGATTGCCCCAAGGCAAACTCGACGCGATTATACAGTGCCAGATACAACGTGATGCCAACCGGAACAACCGCAAGCAGCCCCGCGCGAAAGATCCATTTGACTTGGCTGCGCTCGATGGCGTTTCTGGCATTGACGCATCCGTTCCACAGCGCGGCCAACATCAACACAAAACACGACGCCGCAAAAACCAGATAGACGTAAATGACTTGCCGGACTGCTTCGAGCAATTGAACCACTTGATTGACGGACTGCGGCGACGGCCGGCCAGCGTTTAGCCAGTGCGCGTAACCCAGTAAGACGCTGAGGACGACAATGGCGCAGACTGGAATCGAATAGAGCGCGGCATTGCCCAGACGCGGGTATTTAGCCAGCCAACGTTTTCGCTTGGGAAACGTCAGAAAGAAATGCAGTGAAACGACGGGAACTAGCAACGCGCTGGCCGTGAACGGCAGATTCAGCCACAAATTCCCCGCGATGACCCACCAGTGATAGCCTCCAACAAACGCCAACAAAGTCACCGTGCACATTACAAAAAACAAACGAGCGGGACGGTCGAAAGGCCGATGCCACACGGCCAACGAACTAACGGCGAAAATGGCGAGCTGCATCAGAAACCAAACAAACGTCAGGACGACTTCGCTGATGGGAAGTGACTGAACTCGTAGGAAGCAGAAGGCCGGTTCCGATTCTCCAGTGCGCCGGACGGCGATTTGAACCCATCGCTCGTCGCCCTTTTGGACGAGTGGCGGTAACAGATCCGCGTCTACCGAAAGCTTGCTGCCGGGGTCTCGCTGGCCGTCGTAGTGAACTTTGGCGTCCCGCAGCCATCTCAAGGCACCAATATAATCAAGAAACGAGTTGATTGGCCGGCCGCCAACCTGCAGCAACAGATCCCCTTCTTGGGGATATTGCCCATCGTAATCAGGGTCGATTGTTCGACAAATCTTGATACCGCGCTCTGTTGAAGCGGCTCGTCCGCCTTTCAATGCGGTTGGATCATCGCCTTCACTTAACATAACTCGCAATCGAATATCCGGACACGTCGACACATATCCAAGAACGAAGAGACAATAAAACACCGCCAGCGCCACTGTTACTGCTATGACAGGCTTTGTGTTAGACATCGCGATCGATCCCCAATCTCACAGAATTCAAGCGCCGAAACGCGGCAGCTGTTCGGCGCCGAAGAATCGGTAAATCCAAACAGGAAAGAAGCGTCAACTTTAAGTGACCGGCGCCGAATTCTCAATGTTCGGCGCCGAAACCAAGTGTCGGCGCCCTGAGATGTGCGATTGAAATCGCTCTTGAAACCTTGCGAAAAGCCTATTTATTGCGAGACGGAACGACTCGGAATGCAACGTCTCGACAATTAGTTGCGCACTGGCACGATTCGTGCTAAACAATCTGGTGCAAGAGATAACTCAGTTAGTTTTCGGTTCGCGGCGATGTCGCGCCGAAATGGATACCCAGCCTTGACCCTTGAGACAAACGGAGCCGTTAGCGGAATTTGGATGAGGCAAGGTTTCCTGATTGCAGCCTGACCCACTCTGTCAATCAGATTCCCCATACGATAGTCGTTCTCATCCGGTTCCGTGGATTCGTTACTCAAGGGTCTTTTTTTGTGCCCTGATAAGTGACGATGGAGCTGAGTACGGCAAGGTCGAGTTATTCCGCCGGCCGGTATGGTCGCAACCGAACCGCGGTTTCCCAGAGAGACTTCACGAACACAAAGCAAGCCCGATCAGTTTTCGAATTGCGCAAACACGAGCCCGCGGCGTCAGCAAGAGGAAATCGAGAAGTCTCTTGCTGGCGCAGCGGGCTCGTGTTTGTAAACTCTTTGTATGGTGAAGAACTAATTGGCTATCGAACGCAAAGTTGGCCGCCGTCTATTTGGAATACAGACGCGACACAAACCAGCCGACCAGTACAATCGCAATCGCTACCTGTGCAAATTGTGCCGGCGTTGCGGTAATCCACAAATCCAAGACCATTTGAGTGATTTGATCCATTCTTTCCGCTTTCGCTCGGACGATGTGGAATCAGAGACGCGAGATACAAACGCATTTTGATCGCGGCCAAGGATTTTGCCGCAGGATGAATACTCGGCAGAATATGGCTGTGCCATTTTGTCTTGTCCACATGGGTCCGCGAAAACTACGCGAATCCGAAACTCGAACCGGACAATTCATAATGGCAGTGCTGTAAAGTCTGTTCGACCAATTCAATTCTAGCTCACAATCTCGGACGATTCGGGATTTCCTGACATTTTTCGGCGTGAAGACGTCGAAAATCGACTGGTGTGGATTCCTTGAAATTGCCGATCTTTCTGAAAGTACGTACGCGCATTCCAAAACTCCGGAAGACTAGCCAACTTGGGTGGTTTGCGTTCGGATACTGAATGCCCTTCACCAAGTCTGTTCGATCACAGGACTCACGGATGGGGTTTTGTTGCTCAAACCGTCGATTCCCAGCGTTTTGTACTGTCGTCCTGGTACTGGCAGTGAATTCGGCATTCGCCGAGAATCGCACCGTGCTTCGGACGGCGGGAACAAGAACTGCGGATCGGTCAAGTTCAACGACTGGCAAGCGCGATGCAAAGTCCGCCGGAAAGCTGCAGGTAAAAGTTGTGCAGCGAGGATCCTCGTCAAAGGCGGTTCACAAACAAGCCGACAGCGATCTGCCTCTTCGTCGTTTGTCCTCCGAAAGCCGCGGAAAAGCGAAACGCATTCTTGAATCCTCCAGCCTGTACCGTCGCCTGCCGACGGTTTCGTTTCCGAGCGACCATCAAACGTATCAGTTCTTTACGTCATTTCCCGAGGTTGCCGTCAGCATCTGGCGAGTGATGAAGATCTCGAAATGTGAGATGTGGCAGACGGGACCAGACACGTACGAGATGGATGCTGGTGACGGTTCCATCGGCGTTGTCGAAGTGCTGTATCGAAGCCGCGACGAAACCATGATTATGTGCGACGGCCTTTATACAAGTCCGTTGTTGGTTAAGCCCATCAAGGCAAGTTGTCTCATCTGCCTGAAGTCCAAGTTTTCGACGGATGAAAACGGCCGTCCCTTCGTGACTCATCACGCCGACATGTACGTGTCTTTTCCCTCGAACACGGTCGAGGTGGCTGCAAAACTGATTTCGCCGGTTAGCAATCTGCTTGCCGATCGGAATTTTCTCGAAGTCAGCATGTTCCTCGAGTTGATGTCGGTGGCCATGCAAAACCAACCGGGATGGATGGAACGCGTCGCCGACCGGATGGATGGTGTTTTGCCAATTCGCAAAAAGCAAATCTTGAAGACCACGGCCCGAGTTTACATCGAGTCACGTAAGAGGATGATCTCCAAATCGTCTGGGCAATCCGATGTCTCGGTTAACGAGGTCCTGAAACCACTGCGCGACGCGTCGAAAAATCCAGACAGCTCGATCGAAGAACTGATTCCGATCGAGATCGGCGAGTTGGTGAAGACTGCCGGGGACAACGACCAGGAACGCGATCGGCGTTAGCCCGAATTGTGGTTCAGCACTGACCGATTGATTACAATCGACAATCAGCCGGAACGCGCTAGCGTCCGGTTCTCCTGCAAACCGTTGGCTAGCGCCCTGTGGCTGATGAATACGACAGTTACTGATCAGTATATATTTATCGATTAGTGTAGTTAAGATTATTTATTCGAGAAGCAGTCTGTTCAGCCCGGATCCGTGCAACGTTCTTCATTGATCCAAAGCAAGTGCGAATCATTTGTTGATTCGGACGTTCGCTGATGCCTGTTTGTCGGCCGATTGAGGCCGCTTTTTATCACGCGGGCGAAATAGGACCGCGACGATTCCGGCCACGATCAGAATTGGCAGCAGGATACGAAACCGTGGCAATGCTATTGCCAGAATGACAAACACGAGTCCGACGAAAGTCGATCCTGACACGTTGGCCCAGGCTGCCGGCCGGCCACGGGTTGGCAGAGCGAACCAAATCGCCGACATCACCAATCCGATCCGCATGAACGCGGCCTGCCACATTTGCCATGACTCTTCGCCGCCACAAGCCAAAAAAATGACTGCGGCTGAAACCAAACAGATCAGTGCCAAAACACCCACCAGCGGCCGGCTAATTTGAACTCGGTTATTGCTCATGACGTCATTATGCAGAGTCGTGGGAACGGGGATCAATACATCCGAGAAGATGTTGATTCCTTT
>CAUZVF010000610.1:0-4595 GCA_963582955.1 Planctomycetota bacterium | reverse complement strand
ATCGTGATCTACAAGAATACATCCTTTTCGTGAACTTCGCCGCGTGGCACCAGACCGTTGCGGCGAGCGTCTTCGACCAATTTTTCTCCTTCGCCGCGATGAGCAAATACCGCTTCGCCGGGACTGACGTGATGGTTCCAGTGTGACTGGTAGACCTCGACCAGTTTCTTGTTCTTGGCAAACTCGGACGGCACGGCGTGCAGCATCGTCATTTCTCGACGTGACTTTCGAAAGTATTTTCCGACAACCGACGGGAGCAACTTCGACAAGAAGGTCTCGGTGTAATGGTCAACATGCCGAGGAATCACGTACCGCGGCCGATGGAGTGATCGGAAGGCTTCCTGCAACGCCTCCGTGAACATTGCACTTTCTTCTTCGCTGGCCTCTTCCAGAAACATGCGAATGTAGCCGCCATCGCGTTCGCTGATGTGGATTTCCCGGTGCCGCTTCAACATTCCGATCTCAATCATCGTTTCCAATATGGCGCGGCCGATTGCCAGTCCCAAGGATCTGGAAGACCAAGGATCCTTCGCACCCGCGAACGGAGGAAAACCAACTCCGCCGCCGGATGGACGCAACTCAAGCGTGCGGACGGGTTCGGGATGATATGGCTCGCCGATCTTCCACATGCTCCGCACTTCTTGACGTTTGGCAATTCGTTCCAGCATGTCGGCATTCAGGACGCCGACGGAACCTTCGACTCCTTCGGGCTTCAATTCCGTGAAGGCTGCATGCACGTGGCCGACTCCCTTTTCGATGGCTCCGTCGTCGGTGATGCCGAATAACGTCTTGTGTTTCTTCTTGAACCGTTCGTAATCGTCCAGTCCCTTCGTGAATTCGGGCGCGATGCAAACGACATCCCAATTGTTGGCCAGTTTGTTGGGAACATCCGGATCGAGTCGGATCGAGCGGCCTCGCAATTGGTTCACCGACATCGATGTCGTCACGGTCGTCAAATCGACCAGTACATTGATCTTGTTGGCATCCCAACCCTCGCCCAGCAATCCGCGAGTTCCCACTAGGCACCGAGTCACTCCTTGCTGAAATAATTCGGTTATCATTTGCACGTAAACCCGCGGACACCAATCGCGGTCACGGCCGTTCAGCACGTGGAAACCATCCTGCTCGTCGTAACGCAAGTCGACGTGGAACTGTTCTTGTTGCAACCAAACCTCGGCGTGTTCGCGTAATGTGTCGGCCACGTCGTCATCGACCAACACACTGGAACCCGTCACCAGCACGGGATCGAGCGAATCGGTGTCGGGATCGCTGAGCAGCATCTTGAACGCCGCGATGGCTCCGCCCGCTTCACTGTCGAGCAGATGCGACACCTCGGCCGTGACAGCCGACGTCTTTTCGAAATCGCTGACGATGACAGCTCGGATCGAATCGCCGAGAACGGCGTGCTCGGCCTTCAAAATGGGAACGACGGCCGCCGTCTTGCTTCGCGAGTACGCCATGACGCGCCCAACGGGAGACGCGCAGGCCTGCGTTCCCATTTCGGTGACTTGAACTCCCAACATCCGTAACCGGGAAATCGCCGTCTCGGCCAGTTTATGATCGTCGGAATCCGCCGAACGCCGCAGCCCGTGCCGGATGTAACGGTCCAACACTGGTACCAACAAGTGCATTTCCGGCAGCTGTTCGAATTCGAAGTCCAAATCTGGTTCCGGAACTTCGTCAGGCAACGCGATCTCACGTTGCAACAGAAACAAACGCGACATCAACGCGAATTCGGAATCGCGGTTCTCAAAACTCTTCCAGTCTTTCGCGGCACCCGTCGGCATCCGCAGCTCACTCAACACATCCAAGAGCCAATTCGGCAACGGCTTGACACGCAGCGGCTTCTCTTCGTCGGAATCATCTCCACTTGATGCGTGCGGATTCGGTTGTTCTGCGTGATCGGAAACGGCATCCGAATTCACCCGGGGTTTGGATTCGATCACAGGTTCGTTTGTGTTGTCCGGCACAACAGGACTGACATCTGATTCCGTATCGACAGGAGCGATGCATAGTTCATCGACGATCGCGTGCAATTCGTCATCCGCGTTGGCAATGAACGCTAGCTCATCTGACGTCGGTCGCACAAAATACGCCAGATCCTGATACGGAGCCAAGAAACCATCTTTGACGACGGCCGGGACGGGGACCTCGTAATCGACCGGACCAAAAAATTTGTCGTACCGTTCAACGTCCTCGAGCGCTTTGCCGGATCGGTCGGGCGGCGTCGCCGTTAACCCGACAACAATTGGATGTTCGAGGAACTCGCGGGCGTCGGCCAAGACACGTCCCCAATGCCCCATCAAATGATGACATTCATCGAGAATAATCAGACCGACGTTTCGTTCACGTAGCAGATTCAGCGTTTCTCGCGACGAACGATGCAGAGTCTCCAATGCGTCGCCGGACATCGCCCGCGCGTCACGGACTTCCTTTCGATAAAAGCCCAACCGATCTTCGTAGTATTCGAGATTGTGTTGCTTCAGGTCGGCAATCCAGACGTCCGCTTCGTCCGGGTCCTTTGCCTGTCCTTTCTCGACGAGCCGTTCAAGCCACAAGCCGATTGCCTGGACGTCTAATTCCTCGCCGCCGCGGCTGGGCATTGTGACCGATTGATAGGTCAGCGACGTCAGCAATCCAGGCAACTTCGAATCGGTGCTCACGACGTTGCCGGACTTCTCGAAATGGAACAGGTCCGTCCGTGCGGCCCATTGAGCTTGAATGGCCGAGTTTGGCGAGAACACCACCGCCGGCGCGCGAACGCATTCGGCCCACAAGAACAATCCCAACACCGTCTTGCCCGAACCCGGCGGAGCGACAATGTGCAGATGCCGCTCTCCACGCGCCAACTCTTTACGAGCGATCTCGACGACGTCCTGCTGTGATGGACGGAGCTGCCCTTTGAATCGAATTTCTGGAAACGAATCGCTCACGAAGTCCTCAACGATTCAAACAACAGCATTCCGCTTATGGCGATCAACATGATCCAAACGTAACGCGAAAATCCTCGCTTTTGCACGACCACATTCAGTTTAGCTCCGACAAGAATCGCAGTGACAATCAATGGCAATGCCAGCAAATAGTAATTAACAACTTCGGCCGTGCAACTGCCGGCAGAGACATGCATCACGATAATCAGCAGGCTTGTTGGAAAGAAATATCCCTGCAGCGTCGCACGGAATTCCGAGGCCGACCAGCCGCGCAACGTTCCATAGACAATCAACGGCGGACCATGCGTGTTGTAGGCACCGCCGAGCACCCCGGCCGTGAAACCGAACAGATAAATCGATTTGTCGGTCTTTAATTGGATTGGCCGACGGCCCAGCAGACTGAATATTGCAAACGCGATGATCATCAACGCCAGCAGGATTTTCACAATTCTCTGGTCGCTCGGATCGAATGAGCTAAACCAAATCTGACCGACGGGAATTCCCAGACAAGCCGTCCCGACTAACCACGCGGCGCTTTTCCATTGGACGTCCTTGCGATCTTTGATGATGATCGCCCCGGCAACGGTCGCCGATGTCAGCGCCACCAGTGCCGGAGCAATCTCGAACTTGCCCGCTAGTGCCAGCAACGGCATCGCGACCATCGCATCGCCGAATCCAAACGTCGACCGAATTGTCGTGGAAAGAAAGACAATTCCCACAACCAGTATGGTTTCGGGATCGATGCTCATGCGTTTTCAGCCAGATGCCGCATCCGCATTCCGCCGCCGCCCGGAACGATCTCGCCCCGACGCACGGTCGCCGCGGCGATCAGCAGCTCGCTTCCCGTGCGAGTCTGCCGGTAACTGTCGGTGAACACAAAACGTCCCTCTCGTTTTTCCAGGACGGTGACATCGGCAACCGTGCCTTCTCGCAACGTGCCAATCTGGTCGTCCCGCTTCAAAATCGCGGCCGGACGCGTCGTCGACATTTCGATCACGCGTTCCAGCGAGACTCCCAGCATCAAGAATTTCGACATCGTAGTCGGCATGTCGTACACGGGGCCGTGGATATTCTTGGTGTGCAAATCGGTGCTGATCGTCGTCGGCTCGAAGCCTTGCTCGATCGCCGCTTCAACGACTTCCCATTGCATGCTGCCGTAACCGTGCCCGACATCGAACACGATTCCGCGTTCGGAAGCAGCGCGAACGGCATCGAATAGCCGATCGTCCGGAGCCAGGATTCTCTCACTGCCGCCTTTGAAACAATGCGTGATGCAGTCGCCCGGCTGGAAAAGTTCCAGCATTTCGGGAATCGGCATGGGACTTTCGCCAATGTGCACCATCAGCCACGTATTCGATTCACGAGCCGCTGCGATCGCGTCGCGAAAATTGGCCCAACCGGTTTCGCCTTCTCCAATAATGTGCGCGCCGGCGCGAATTTTGACACCAACGGCAACGTCTGGATGTTCCGCAATCACTCGCACAACGCCTTCGCGGTCGGCAAACACGCGGTCTCGCAATTCGCCATGATTTCCCCCCGCGAGCCCAAAGCATGACAGATTGACCAAACCCAGGACTTCAGGAATCGCATGGTCGATCACGTCTTGGCGAAACGCCCTGAACCCATACGATCCCGTCGTTCCCGCGTCGAGCACCGTGGTCACTC
>CAUZVF010000609.1:0-4598 GCA_963582955.1 Planctomycetota bacterium | reverse complement strand
AACTGACTCGCCTTTCCAATTGGAGTCGAGTGGTTATGTTCGAAACGTATACAAAGAATCGCGAGTATCTTCACGATCAACGGAGCGATGTTGAATTTGACGGCAAGAGTCCGATTGAGGAATCACAACTCTTGATTCTGTCAGAAGGTAAAGTCTGGACGTTTGATCTCAAAGAGAGGACTGTTCGCCCATTTTCCAGCGACACAAGCGTGCAGGCCGTTTCGGTAGCCCGACGGCTCGATCCCTTGCCGGATGACTATCAGTCAAAGAATTTGGAGGAAGCGGACGATACCATGATCTTGCGCGAGTTCGTCGCCTTGCGCCTTGACGATCACATCAGGCTCACGAATCCAGAGCTGGGTGAAGCATTTGAGATTCCAATACCCAACGAGATACGCGACAGCTACATAGATTTCTTCTGTTTGCTGGCGGATGGTTCGATGGTCGCAAAAGGTCAAGTGCAGTACCGCGAACGCACGGCGCAAGCAGGAGTGGAAAGCGACCACAGAATCGTGCGAATCAATCGGGACGGCACACAAGAAAGCTGGAACACGACAACACGGAGTTCGTATCACCGTTCCTTGATCAGTAACCGAGCATACTGGTGGATGACTGTCTGGATGGTTCCGGCACCGCTGGTCAGCTCGCTGACCACGACGCTCGGCCACGCCGTCGCCACGGACCGTGACCCTGAGCTTACGTTTTACGACGTCATGCTTGAAGGGTTCGAGAGAGCCTGGCCCGCGCTACTGACGCTATCTCTATTCTCCGTCATGCTGGCGTGGCTGGCCGACATACGACTTGCGAATCATCGATTACCGCGCAGCTATGTTTGGCTGATATTCATTTTCTTGTTTGGCCTGCCGGGCTACATCGGTTTCCTGTTGCACCGCAAGTGGCCGGTAAAAAATCCCGTACCAGTTCCCAAGCGGACCGGCATCGAAGTGTTCGCGTAGAGCCTTGTCATGACCCACTTTTCGGTGACGTTGGCCACCGCTGCGCTTGACGCAGGCGGAGCCGTGATTGAAGGCTAGAAACACATGCGAGTTAACCCGTGTCGCCACGATTGATAGCTCGAAGCCATCAATCATCGCCCCACTGGAGCAAGTCCAGTGGTGGCGGGGTTCTGCATTTGCAATGATTTCTAGCGGTCAATCTTCGCTCCACGGGGACAAGCCCCGATGGCGGCGTTCAAAAATGTGGGTCATGGCAAGGCATAAGCCGGATGATGTGCCGATGCCGTAGGGTGAGAAATCGGATTATGCGTGACACTCCCGAAAACTCGATCGTGTTGCCGGTCCCGTTTCAGAGCAGTTCGCGGATTGGCTCGCCGTTGCCGTCGACGATGTTGATGGGGCGGCCGCGTGTGTCCAGGTAGGTCGCATCGAGCGGGGCGGCTGGGTGGCACTGGCAAAGTGTGCCACTGGCTCTGCCAGTGTTCGTAGCCGAACGTTGCATCAAGGAATACACTGGCAAAGCCAGTGGCACCCAAAACGGACAGTGCCACCCAGCCGGAATCAACGGAACGAATCAGTGTGAACCGGTCCATCATGGCAGCCTGTTTCGGCAAGTGCTCGCAGACGGAAATGCCCGGTACACACGTCGCAGCCGTCGCGAACGGGCCGCGATTCTCGGACGGCCGATTCGGTTTGAGGTCCCAGGTATCAATTTGGCTGGGTCCGCCCGCCATCCACAGCAGGATGACACTCTTGCGGCTTAAATCGCGGCCCGCTTGCTCGACGGCTTCCGCGCGAAATCGCAGCAAATCGGGCAACGTCAGCCCGGCGAATCCGGCAAGCCCCATTCTCAGCAGCTTACGACGACTGATCAGGTCAGCCGCCGATTCGGTGACACGGCCACGCCCATTGCTTGTTTTCACATCCCGCCACATTCTCTGTCCAACCGTTTTGTAATGTCGTTTGATGCGACGACCGAACCGTCCAGGCCTCCGATTCCCGTCTTTTCGTTGTCGAGTCTGCCAGATTTCCCGATGCGCGGCTTGTCTTACTCGCGCTTTGGCACATTCCAGAGCATGACGATTCCATTGCCGTCTCCTGTCGCCAGAATTCTGCCATCGGGCGAAAAGGCCACGTGAAAAACCTCGGTCTTGTGACCAGCATAGGTGTCTCTTTCCTTTCTCGCAGCCACATCCCACAGCTTGACCGACCAATCCTTGCTTGCCGAGGCCAGCAACAGTCCGTCGGGTGAAAAGGCCACGGCTTTGACCTCATTCTTATGCCCCGTCAGTTTGGCGATTCCGCGTTGCGCCCGTACGTCCCATAAGCGCACCGCGCCGTCGCTATGGCCTGTCGCAAGGACTTGGCTGTTCGGCGAGAACGCGAGGTCGTCGGCCTGGGGGAGTGGCGATTGCAGGCCGTCCGGTTCGAGACTTCCCAACAGCTCGCCGTCCGTCGATTTCCACAAGCGAATCGCCGAAAAGAATTTTGCCCCGGCGATTATCTTACCGTCCGATGAAAGCGCCATCGCCCAAATCCGGCCGCTGGCAACCTTGATCGTCTGCCGTTCCTCACCTGTCTCGGAATTCCGGATTCCGATGCTGATCCCTCCGACGCTCCCATCATCAATCTTATTGAGGCACACGAGGGATTTACCATCGGGCGTCCAGACGATGTCCATGATGTGGAACTCTGACTCGAAGCGGCGTTGTTCAGTTTTTGAGGCAACATCCCAAATCTTGATCAAGTAAGGCGATTCGGCAATGGGATCGTACACGGCCGCGGCCAGCGAGCGGCCGTCCGGTGAAAACGTTAAGCCTTCCGCAACCCCGCCGATGTCGGGCAGTACATGCAAGGACTCACCGTTTTCGGTTGTCCATAATCGAAGGGTACGGTCCCGGGCTGTGGTCGCAAGGAGTTTCCCGTCGGGAGAGAATGCCAAGGCTGTCATATCACAAACAGGCGGGCCAGATGTTTCTCCTTCGAAGACCAGCAATGTCGTCCGATGCGCCGGATGCACTGTCACGGAATCAAGCTGATACTTGGCGGTGGCCTGTTCGGTGGCGGCAAGATCGACAAACCATTTGCCCGTCTCTTCTTTCAGCACATACACCTGAGTTTCCGGTTTCTGGGGAAGAAAAGGTTGCCGGTCTACTGTAAAGGTTGCCCGCTTTTGGCCGACTTCCGATTCACGTACTTTCGCCGCACGCCACGACTCGGCCAGGTGCCTTGCTAAGCTAAACTCTTGCTTCTCGAGCCACTGCATGACTTCGAAATATAATTCGCCCTTGTTCTTGGCTTTGGCAGCGATCTCTTCCAAGTCGAGCCCATCGTCGGCGAGCTTGTCGAATTCAACGCCATATTTCTTGAATAACGGATCCAGCTTTTCGTATTCAAAACCCATCGTTTGCATTTGAAAAACCGCGTCTGCGAGCATTTTCAACTGCGACCGCGGCGTGCTGCAAATAAGAGCCGTCTTCCAGTCGCGGGCGACAAATGCGGCACGATAGCTGTCGAACACTTTTTCAGGAGTTGCCGCGGGCGATGGTCCATCGCTGATTTCCGATTGTCCTTGTCGAGACTTGCTTGGCACATCCCGGGAAGCGTGCTTGACCGCGCCATGCTTCGTGGGAGCAACGTGTTCTTTTCGCGGCGGCTGCGTTTTGGCCACCGGTTGCGCCGGCTCATCCTTACCGCAGCCACTGACCACAAGGACGAAGGAAACGATCATGAACAGCGTTATGTCTCGATGTGTATTATCTCGCACGACCACAACTCACAAGATTCAAAATTTCGAATTGAGGCGTTAATTTCGCCACGGAACGGAAATAAAATCAGCATTCTTCGGGTCAGGCGTCCAGAATTCAATTTTCGCAATTCCGTTTTTCGCAGTCAGAGTCGACCGCTGAGCGAAAATTGAATTCTGGACGCCTGACCCCGGACGTTGGATCCTTCGGCGTTGCATACTAAACCAAAGCGCAAGCGAGAACATAAGTTGCGACGATTTCCTCGCTTGCGCTATTTGAAGCCGCGGAGCGGCGACAGTAGATAGCCTGGGGCGTGAGCCCCAGGTTTTATTGGAAGATTTGATCCTTGAGCCCTGGAGGGGCGGCAGCAAATTGTGAGCGCATATGCTGTCGCCCCTTCGGGGCTAAGAGAACGTTTTGCTCTGGTTTTCCTGGGGCTTGCGCCCCAGGCTATTCGCTGTCGTCCCTCCGGGACTATCAATTGCGCAACTTCAAACCTTGCGCTTCGGGTTAGTATTTTGCGCAGTTGCGTCCTAGGTGGCGCTGTCCAACTACAATAGGCATGGGTGGGGACAAATAACCGTTCTGCGAGCTGCTATTTGATCGGCCGCCGTTTTCTGAAAATCTCTTCGGCCCGAATTGTCAGCTTCTTCCACACGACGTGCGTTGATTCCCCCGGTCCGCCGGCCACGGCCTGCAACGCGAGTTGGTTGAGCGCAACGTCGGCACGGCCGACCGTTGCGAATTCGACCAGTTGCCAATCGTCGGAATCAGCATCCGAAAAGAGGAAATAGACATTCGGACCTCGTCGCACCAATCGCAGCTTCCCGGCCTGGGGATTCCAGTCACGACTGACATAAGAATGTTGACGATCGGTATCGATGCCGGCCCGTCC
>CAUZVF010000608.1:0-4600 GCA_963582955.1 Planctomycetota bacterium | reverse complement strand
CCACAGCACGTCACCCTGTCCCCAACCCGTGCCCTGTTTCTTGTACTCGACGTGACTGTCGACGGCATCATAAAGTTGACGGCCGAGTGCTATCGGATCACGTTTCAAATCAAGAAACGCGATTAGCTTTGTCGGTTTGCCCGTAATTGGGACCCGTTCATTTCGCAGCAGCAACCGATCTCGCAACGTCTTCCTCAATTCAAACCGGACGGCAGCAGAAGACGTCGTCACTTCGCGCCGTTCCACGCGGTAAGGGACGTCAATATCCAGTTTTCCAGATTCTGGGGCTTCAATCTCAAAGTACAAAATTCGATTGCCGTATTTCGGTTCTGTGTTCAAATGCACCTTAACGGGAATGTTGTGGTTGAGCGCCGTCACGCGCTGTGCGGCATCAGTTCCCAACGAGTCGTCTTCGCGAATCGGATACGGTAGCCAAACTCGGACACGCGTGCCGTGTTCCAAGCCATGTAATGTAAACGCGTAATCAAATCGAAACTTTCGATTCTTGATAACGCGATCAGGTTGTTGGCCGACCGAAGCAACTTGACGGCCGGTCGTTCCAGCATTCTTCTTCCGTGCGGCTGGCCGTGTCGTATCGGCAGCGGCAATCGGTTGGGCAACCAATGATTGATTGCTCTGAACGCTTGGTTGTTGTTGCGACGCTAAAAATCCGGTCAAGCGTTCAGAACAAACACGCTGAGCATGCGCGGAATCCGCCGTGCATGTCAGAATCATGGTCAGCGATAACAGAGTTCCGTGGCAAAGATTCATGTTGTGTTTCTTGGTGTTATTATTGGAAATCAACTGGCAACAAGGCGGCGAGTTGATGCCTGACGCGTTGTGTTCGAAATGAGGACTGCAAGCCCTTCTCCGAAGCAGAAGATGCATAACGTTTTGTTGTTAACAGAAACTGATCTATAAGTAGATCTTGGCCTCAAATCAACCCACGACTCATGCCGATGGTAAGATGTGACGAACCTGACGATTCTAACGGCTAGACGCAATACTGAGAGACATGGGGAATTTAAGGCAGGACAATCTATCGAAATGCGTGCGACCAATGGCTCACTTTAATCGCGACATTTGGGATCAGTTCATTGGGGGCCAGGAACCTTACGGTTCCCGTTAGCCCGGATTATTCATGAAACAACGAAAATATGATGCAAAGCGTGTGGCCAAAAGGAGTTGCGACTATCTTACCCAAAACACCGCGGTAAATCGGAGTTGATCGTAACCCGAAGCGTCAGCGAGGAAACATGTTGAATTCCTCGCTTACGCTTCGGGTTACGAATAATTCGGGCTAGCCTGATATTCTGAGCTTCATCGATTTTGGCAGAGGAAACGTGGCACACGATGCGGATTTGCAGTTTGCTCGTCGGACAGAAGGCATCCATTGCGCTGGCCGTGTCGTCGATACTGCTCATTGCGAGTCCGGTCGTTGGGCAACAGACATTTCGCGAGTGGGAATCTCTGGAACAGCAAAGTTCACACAGATTCTCGTCAGCGAGCGACGAACAAGTTCGCCGCATCGTCGCGGAAGCGTTGCAAGAACGTGAAGTCCTGCTGCCAACGCATGTGGGAGGCTCGGAAGTCCAGCCGGCCGGCTACCCTGAAGACGACTATCAAACCGAAGACGGCTACCACGCGTCCAAATGGCATACCGTGACATGGGGAAGCGGTGGCCGGTTGAAGATCTACGGCTATGGCCGTGGTGATTTGATCTACTCGACGGGGCGGTTAAGTAACACGATCGTTCCGTTTTTCGCGCTTTCGGAAGGCCCCGCAGGGGCGGCTCGAACGAACGACGGCCAATTCACACGAACGTCCGTCTAACGCGATTGGGAATTGACTACGGCGGAACGACGGCGGATAACCTGTGGGGCGCCGAGCTTGACAGTAAGTTCGAAATCGATTTCGAAACTCTCGTGGGGATTACTCCCGAATCGCGAGCCGTGCCCCGCATTCGGCTCGCCTACGCACAGATGACTTGGGGAGAATTCTCGCTGTTGGCGGGACAAGACCGGGACGTCATCTCTCCGCTGAACCCGATGATCAACGACGACTCGCTGATGTGGAACGTGGGCAACCTCGGCGATCGACAGCCGATGTTTCGAGCCAAGTGGGACCACGAAATCGATTACGGCCGACGGCTGATCTTCGCCTTGGCGATGGCGTCCGCGGGATCGGTCGACGTCCAGAACCTGGACGCTGGCGGCGGCGATACCGTTCGCGACGGCGAGGATTCCGGTTTGCCGGGCTGGCAACTCCGCATCGGCAGCCAGCTTCCAAGCTCTGTTCCGGGACGTCCCATGCAATTGGGCGTCCACGGCTTTCTGGGTTTCGAGCAACTCAACATTCCGATTGCCGGTCAGAGCGACTTCGTCGGCCGCGGCGCCGGCGTGGACTGGGTCGTCCCGATTGCCGCAGCCGTCACACTGCGTGGCGAGGCGTGGTACGGACTGGACGCCGACGATTGGCGAGGTGGTATCGCTCAAGGTGTCAATTCCACCACGGGTCAAGAAATCGAATCTCGCGGCGGATGGGCCGAACTGCAACTTGAACCCTGGGACTGGTACAAATTCGCCGTCGGCGCGACGATCGACGATCCGATCGACGGTGATTTGCTCGGCAACGCCACCGTGCGAACGCAGAACCGTAGCTGGTACATCGGCAACCGTTTCGCACTGGGCGGAGGCCTAAACGTCTACTTCAACTTCGAGTTCTGGGAAACCAAGAATCTGGGGATGCCTGACGGAGATGCCTTGCGGAGATGCCTTGCGATTCAAGACGGTCGTGATCCAGCGGTTCTAGTGCTCAGGCCCGCCAACACCGCGCGCCATGTTTTTGTCTCAGCACTAAAACGGCGTGTCTTCGTCGGCGTCATCAAAATCGTCGTCGGAGAAATCCGGATGCAGCGGATCGTCGGGCGAAAAGAAAAAGTCTCCCAATCCCATGGGCACGATGTTGCCGCCAAGTGTTTGGTTCTTGTTATGAGCCAATGTGCTCAGGTCGAGTGCTTCATCTCCCAGACAATTCTTGAGGGCGTCTTGCCAAACTTGATCCTTGCTGAGTGGATGGTCGCTGTCCTGGGCGATTCTCTTGAGTGCGAAACGCAGCACATTCATCCCATCGCGAGTCGAGAAATCAAGCTTCAATTCGTGTGACTGCTGCAGGAATTCAACGGTCAGGTTCAACATTTCGGCATCCGCGAACGGCAGATGGTATTCGAGAATTGCCAATTCGTCGCGGCGGTTGGGATGCCCCAACGTCAGCGTGGGTTGCAGGCGGCTGAGGATGTAATCGGGAATCTCAAACGTCGATTCGTCGTCATTCATCGTGACGGCGCAGCGAAAATCGCGATGCGCCTGAATCGTGATGCCGGCCACGATTGATTCGACATAGCGGCGATGATCGAGTAGCGGCGCCAAACTGGCCCATGACTTCTCGTTCATCCGGTTACCTTCGTCCAGAATGCAAATACCACCACGCAACATCGCCGTGACCATCGGCGAAGCGTGATACATAATCTTTCCACTTTCGGCGAGCACCGGGGTCACCAGCAAATCTTCCGGGCGAGTATCGGCAGTACACTGAAAGATGTAAAGATCCTGTTCGCGCATCCGGGCGCCGGCGACGGCCAACGTCGTCTTGCCGATTCCCGGCGTTCCCAACAGACGCGGAGTTAGTGGAAGGTCCCGGTCATCGACGACCAACCAACATGCCAGGACTTGTTTCAGGATTTCTTGCTGGCCGATCCATTGGCCCTCTGAAGTGTCCGGCCGGCCCAGATACAGGCGAACGCCGTCGATTTCGACATGTTCGGACATTTATTGTTTCTTCGAGTCTTTGTCACTCTTTGAGTCCTGCGAACTCTTCGAGCTTTTTGAATTCTTGGAAGTCGTTTTACGGCGGCTGCTTTTTCTGCGAGAAGTCTTTTTCTTGATGAAGTCTTCGGCCTTGAACGTCTGGTTGAGTTTCACGGTCGCTCGTGCGAGCGTGAACCGGCCACCTCTGCCGGGCCGGCCTTCCAATTCGATTGCGGCGCCTTCTTTTAGCAATTCGGTGTCGTTCGTCACGACCGTGACGCGGTATCCTTTCTCTAACAGTATCTCGACTTTCTTCGAACCGGCCTTCATCCTCAAAAGTTCATATTTCTCGTAATCCGGATGTTGGCCCAACGATTCGACCGTTCCTGAAATGACCCAGGCGTTCTTGCTGACACCCGCTTTCATGGGTGCCTTCATGATGCGGCCCTTCGGTTTGCGGCCACCTTTCTTGGCGATTACGTAGACTTCGGAAACAAATAATTGTTTGTTCGACGTCGTCGCCATCATTTGTATAAATTGACCTTTGGCCAGAAACTCCTTGTCGCCTTTGCCATGAACAGAGAAGTCGATCTTCGAGTTGATAATGAAGTCCTGCTGCTTTCCGCCGGCCTCGACCGTCAAAACTTTACTGCGACCTTTTTTTGTGATGCTGACAATCTTTCCCTTAACAATCACAGGCGCATTGGGATCTTTGTTCGTTTCTTCCGCTTTGGTTTGCGATTTTTTAGTCTGTGCGTCCGCGGCGACGTTTGTCAGGAATAATGCCAAGCCCG
>CAUZVF010000607.1:0-4602 GCA_963582955.1 Planctomycetota bacterium | reverse complement strand
AGCTTGTGGCCGTGGCAAAGTGAAGAGGAAATCCCGATCGGCCATATCACTAACGGCGTTCACGTGCCGACATGGCTGGCCGCTCAGATGCGAGTCTTGTACGACCGCGTGTTGCCGGGAAACTGGTATCTTCGTTCTGGCGAGCCAGAAGTCTGGGCGGGCTTTGAAGAAGTCACTCCGGCTGAGTTATGGGAAACTCATCAGTCGCTGAAAAACCGGCTAATTGTCTACACTCGCCAACGAGCCTCACGGCAGGCCGAGCATCGCGGTGAATCGGCCGAGGCAATCGCGGCCCTGAAAGAAGCACTCGACGCACGTTGTCTTCTGATCGGTTTTGCACGCCGGTTCGCGCCCTATAAACGGGCGGACTTAGTGCTGCGTGACCTCGAAATCTTGACCGAATTGGTGAATGATTCCGAGCGGCCAATTCAATTCGTTTTCGCGGGCAAGGCCCATCCCGCCGACGATCATGGCAAATCGATCCTGCAAAGTATCTTCAAATTGACTCAGCAAAAACAGTTCCGCGGCAAGATCGTATTTCTCGAAAACTACGACATTAACCTGGGCCGCCATCTTGTGCAGGGCGTCGACGTGTGGCTGAACAACCCGCGACGTCCGCTGGAAGCATCGGGGACAAGCGGCGAAAAAGTCATTTTGAATGGCGGCTTGAATTGTTCAATTCTGGACGGTTGGTGGGCCGAGGCTTACGACGGAGCCAACGGATTCGCGATCGGCACGGGCCGGACTCACGTCGACCAAGATATTCAAGACAAACGAGACGGCGACAGCCTGTTGAAAGTATTGCGCGAAGAGATTATTCCGCTGTACTACGATCGCGACGCGGACGACATGCCGCAAAAATGGATCAAACGCATGAAACGCGCCGTCCGCACGCTTGGCTGGAGATTCAATGCCGATCGCATGGTGATGGACTATGTCCTAAACACCTACATCCCGGCCGCCGGCGGACTGTCGTGCAACATGTCGCTGATTCCGTAAACAGCAGGGCATTATTGCACGGATCGCGTCCCGCCAAGGAGGCCATTACAAAATCCGGCTTATCAGAAACTGTTAAAGCTGGCCACGAAGATCCTCAGCCGAGCGCCTGACGGGATTGGAGATTTACTTCGCGCGTCCCTACTGTTCGACCGACCGCGCCACGAACGAAAACACCAACGGCCTGTTACGCGATTACTATCCCAAGCGTCTGGACTTCCGCCAGATCACGCACCAACACTTAACCCAGGTGATCAACCACCGACCACGAAAACGACTGCGATACCGCACTCCTTACGAAGTTTTCCACGACTGACCCAATATCAATCAATTGTTGCGCTTGACTTTTGAATCAGTGATTTTGCGTGTCGCGTTCAATTGGCGGACCGAGCCGAATCGGTAGTGCATGGAGAACGTGGAGCATGATATCCATTTCGGATTTCGCGCGCTTTATGACGAATCGCTGAAGCAAATCGGGAACAACAGATTCGGGGCACCATCGACAAGGATTGGAATAATTGCGAATTGTTTCGGACAATCGCGCTGAACTTGAATCGCGTAGTCGATTTCTTGTGAGATAAAACGTGAATCTTCAAATCGCGGAGAAAGAAAGAACACGGCGGCACATGAACCCTTCATTCCGTCGAGAATTGCGCGATCGAGAGCAGTGCCAGCGGGCATTCGTTCTTCGTCAATCCACGGTTGATATCCGGCAGCAGCGAGGACGTTCTTAACGCGGAGAACCATTGCCTTATCTACGCTTTTGTGACTGAGAAAGATGTCACACAGGCGGGCAGGTTCAAAGCGACTCAGCGTGTCGTTCAGCGTATTGGCAATGTCATCCAAACGGACAATCGCGTTTTCCATCTGTTCCGGAACGTCGAGCAACGATTCTTGCTTCTGATGACGTTCGGCCATGTATTTGTCGTACTGTCGGGACATCGCGTTCAACTTGGATTCATGTTACGGGAATGCGTTTCTTGCCGGATAACGTTCAGGATAACCGGGCCGGGAGCTGACGTGAACGAACGAAGCGAGGCAGCTCGGCTGTTCCGGCTCCGGTTCATCCGTTTCTTATCCGTCTTCGCCATGCATTGCTTCGTTGTTGGTTACTTGATATTCGTAGCGCGCGGCTGGTTTGAAGTCGTACCAGTCTCGTCGAGTTGGATCACGTCGGAAAAGGTCGAAAAACAATGCACCGGCCTCAATAACGCACGACAACCGCAGTGTGAGTTGCTGTGGAGCAGTCACGCCGTGGCCACGGCTGCTCTCGCAAAGGCCCCTGGCGAATGTCGGGCAGCCGAGCGATTCAGATGGGAATGCCTGTCTCGTGGCTCACTGATCGAGGACTGTTAAGCCTTGAAGATCTCTGGTTTCGGTTTGCTCCCAAGAGATGAACCGCCTGGTGCGGACCCGCATGCCAGGTGGTGTGGGAGGGGCCCGGCGAAAGCCGGCCCCCTATCCCGATCGTTTTGTTATGCGGCGATTGCGGGTTCAGTTGGATTGAGCGCCAACGATCGCCTATTTCAGGATAATCTCAGTTTTTCCACCCTCAATCTTGATGCGCGTTTCCTTTCGCGAACGCCGAATCTCAACGGAACCACCTTCAATTAGTATTACTTCAATTGTATCACGCGACGGCGCTGATTCCGGAGCGTAGTAGAAGTATCTCATCGAGCCATCAGCGCCGGGGTAGACGAATCCCTTAATGTGGACTTTGCGGCCGGGCTTGTCGCGGGTTGCTTCGTGATCATCCGCGGTTTCGCCGACTGCGGCGGGAATGGACCATGCGGCAAGCACGAAAGCAACGATGAGTGGTCTGATTGAAGTCATTGTGGCAGCTTTCTGAATCGCGAAGCGAAGGGGCATAGATCCATACGGCGAATATCGCAAACTTGTTTGGACGGCAACTATCATAGAGCGACATGGCCAAGCCGCATAACGTTTGAGTTTACCGGGCCGCGGCAAACGACGTTGATTTCAGAATCCGCGCGGCCCGCGGCTCCGTGTGCAACGCTTGGTTAGGTGGCTTTCAGGGGTGCTGCGCGGTTGCCGCCCTTTGTGGACGGAGCCCCCATCGATGGACCGGTTCGTGAACTGTGGGGCAACGATGGGCATTGAGATCATGATTATATGCGTTGGCCTTGGATCCGAAAATACGACAAGTCGGGTAAACTACTATTCGAGGAAGGGCGTGAGAAACATTCGAATAACGCCGAATGCGACTCCTGCGAACCAAATGAGTGCTGGCACCAGAATTACGAATGCGATGGGCTTCTTGAGTTTCCGAACAAGTGACATTGCGTTGGGGTCGCTTAGGTCTCGGTCGTCGTTGTTTGCGACTTGTTCGGATGTCTCGGTATTTTCCCATTCTAAGGTTGCACCACATTCAGAACATTTGAGTCCATCTTCACTGCACAACATACCACAATGATAACAGTACCGATTCGTATCTGCTGATTCTGAGCGGGTTTCATACTCGTCGAGGAACTTAGCTGCGTCATCGGCACGTGATTTGTCGACAAACACTTGGGGTCGATGCAACTCAGACAGCGTTCCGAGAGAGTACATGCCACCGGGAGACATATCATCGACAGCAAACGCGTCAATTCCGGTCGCAGTGAGAAGGCCGGCAATTAGTTGAGCGTCGGTGTTTGTTGCGGCCGTGTAAATCACGATGGGGTCGTTGAGTTTGTGGGACATCTTGGCCTCTAAAGTTGAAGCGCGATCCGTTAGGTGTCTTCACCGTTCATGGCCCTATATACATCTTTCGTTGCATTCTCCAAGCGATTTTTCCATGCCAATTCCTCTTTGTCAGTCTCTTGAAAAAACGCTTTCACTTTTTCGATTCGGTTTGCCTGCGTCAACGATGTATCCTCCACGACGTCAATGGCAATTGCGAGGCTGTCCATTAAGCCTTCCGATTGCCAGCGCAAATAGTCAATTGCCGTTTCTCGCCACGACTTGTACTCCGGGAAATCATCTTTGACTGAACCTGACAGTTTGGCAATCTCGTCGGAACACAAAGTCCTGATATCAACCTGTATTTTCCGAGCACGCTCACCATTTGGAACTTTCCCTTCGATAACATCGAAAAGTTGATCCGCGAACTCACCCCCATGCTGAGAAAGCGTTTGCGACCACGCTTGAAATTGCTTTATGTGCGTGTCTACCAGGGAAAAGTCGGTCTGGGCCTTTCCGCAGCCGCAGGCAGCGAGTCCCACAATGAAACAAATTGGCAAGAATCTCATGTCTTCACCTAACGTTCAAGCGAACCCGGTGGCCGCGAGCGAGCATCCAATTGAAAAACCCGTAATCGGCAACTCGGGTTCAGCGATTTGTTGCCCTGATGATGATCACTGTTCGACGATTGATTCAATAAGTTCCAGGATCTCTTCATCAGTCTCTCGGGTCAAGCGATCCTTGAGGATTGCGATCACTCTGGGATCCTCAATTTGCTCAATCGCCGTGATCGCGGCATAGCTTAGGTTGGACTTCCCCAGGAATAGTGGGCGCTCAGAGAAGAGCGTATACTGCTCTTGAGGAGAAGAAAAGATGTCGAGATCTCACCGACGGACACACAGTGAGGAGTTCAAGCGTGAAGCG
>CAUZVF010000606.1:0-4602 GCA_963582955.1 Planctomycetota bacterium | reverse complement strand
ACGGTTGCTTTCTTTCCGAGTTCGCCGGCTGGCTTGTCATAGGCTCCTTTGGTCGGCCCGGACCAATCGGGGAACAGAATGCCCTTGCCCTTGGCGGCGGCACCGATCGAAACACCGACGACTAGCATGACAATTGCAAGCGTCTTGGCAACGTGAAAACTCCGTGGATGTCGAATCATCGAATTCTCCTTCTTTCAGAGATGTTAGTTCTCGTGGCTTTAAGTCCCGCAAACGACGGAAGAGTAATTGCCGACAATATACTCGGCAATGCATTCAAGCCACAAGCAAGACGGTAATTAAGTGGGTAACGCGGCAACGTTACACGAAAGATTTCAGGCTGGCACGACATCGCTTCGGCAAACGGTCGGTTTCGACTTGCGGAAAATCACCAGCGCCGGCTTTCATGAATTCCGCCAGGTCTTTCTTGTCCCGATCCTTCAGGTTCAGTTTCTTGATCTTGCCGCGAAGGTACTTTATACAGAACAAATTGGAAAAAAGTCTCGTAAACGATTGGAGAAAATATGGCGACTGAAAGCAAATGCCCGGTGTTGGGGGGATCTCATAGTCACACGGCCGTCGGGACCACGGCGAACCAGCACTGGTGGCCGAATCAGTTGAACCTGAAGATTCTCCACCAGAACTCTCCCCTGTCAGATCCAACGGCCAAGGATTTCAACTACGCCCAGGAGTTCAAAACACTTGACCTGGACGCAGTGAAGAACGACATCAATGAGTTGATGACGACGTCGCAAGACTGGTGGCCGGCCGACTACGGTCACTATGGCCCGCTCTTCATTCGGATGGCCTGGCACAGCGCAGGCACGTACCGCATCCACGACGGCCGCGGCGGCGCAGCCTCCGGCACACTCCGCTTTGCGCCTCTCAACAGTTGGCCCGACAATGTGAGTCTCGACAAGGCACGCATGTTGCTATGGCCGATTAAGCAGAAGTACGGCCGACGCATCTCGTGGGCCGACCTGATGATCCTCACGGGTAACTGTGCCTTGGAGTCGATGGGATTCAAGACGTTCGGTTTCGCCGGCGGGCGCGAGGACGTCTGGGAGCCCGAAGAGGACATTTACTGGGGGCAGGAGACCGAGTGGCTTGACGACGAGCGTCACACCGGCGACAGAGACCTCGAGCGTCCTCTCGGTGCCACCCAGATGGGTCTGATCTACGTGAATCCGCAGGGGCCGAACGAGAACCCTGATCCGCTCGCCGCAGCCAAGGACATTCGCGAGACGTTCAGCCGCATGGCGATGAACGACGAGGAGACCGTTGCGCTCATCGCCGGCGGACACACGTTCGGCAAAGCCCATGGCCCTTGCGATGACACCCACATCGGTCCCGAACCCGAGGCGGCCGGCATCGAGGAGCAAGGCCTCGGCTGGAAGAACACCTTCGGCAGCGGCAAAGGCGCCGACGCGTGGACCAGCGGTTTGGAAGGCGCATGGACCACCGAGCCGACAAAGTGGGACAACAACTACTTCGACAACCTGTTCGGCTACGAGTGGGAGTTGACGAAGAGTCCGGCCGGTGCGCACCAGTGGACTCCCAAGGACGAGTCTGCCAAGGGCACTGTGCCCGATGCTCACGATCCGTCAAAGAAGCACGCCCCCATGATGTTCACGACGGACCTCTCTCTGAAGATGGACCCGATTTATGGGCCGATTTCGAAGCGTTTTCACGAGAACGCGGGCGAGCTTGCAGACGCCTTCGCCAAGGCGTGGTACAAGCTGACGCACCGCGACATGGGTCCTGTCTCCCGTTGCCTCGGTTCGTTGGTACCAGAGCCGCAGTTGTGGCAAGACCCCGTCCCCCAGGTTGATCACGAATTAATCGGCGAGCAGGACATCGCTGACCTCAAGAGCAAAATCCTCGCCTCTGGCATCTCCATTTCGCATCTGGTCCTGACCGCCTGGACGTCAGCGGCAACATTTCGCGGCACCGACAAGCGCGGTGGAGCGAACGGGGCCCGCATTCGCCTCGCGCCGCAGAAGGATTGGGAAGTCAACAACCCGCCCAAACTGGCGAACGTTCTGCAAACGCTGGAGCAGATCCAAACGGACTTCAATTCAGGCGGCAAGCAAGTCTCGCTCGCTGACTTGATCGTCCTGGGCGGGTGCGCAGCCGTCGAGGAAGCTGCCAAGAAGGCCGGGCACGACGTGCAGGTTCCCTTCTCGCCAGGGCGCACCGACGCGTCGCAGGAGATGACCGACGTGGACTCCTTCGCCGTGCTCGAACCGACCGCCGACGGGTTCCGCAACTATCTCCGCCCCGAACACACGCGACCGGCAGAGGAGCTGCTGGTAGATCGGGCGCACATGCTGACGCTAACCGCTCCTGAGATGACAGTGCTCGTCGGCGGAATGCGTGCTCTGAATGCAAACGTCGGGCAGTCCGCACTCGGCGTCTTCACCAATCGGCCTGAGACGTTGACCAATGATTTCTTTGTGAATCTCCTCGACATGAATACCAAATGGCAGGTGTCGTCCCAATGCGAGCATGTGTACGAGGGACGCAATCGCGCGAGTGGCGAGCTCAAGTACACTGGCACCGCCGTCGACCTCGTCTTTGGTTCGAACTCCCAGCTTCGAGCCATCGCGGAAGTCTACGCCTGTGACGACTCGCAGCAGGCGTTTGTACGTGACTTTGTGGCTGCGTGGGACAAGGTGATGAATCTTGATCGCTTCGACCTTGATCCAAGTCTGCGGAATGGATCATAGGGTCGTTGAACTCAGTGATCTGCCATACGACGAGCTCTGAAGAAATGACTGATAGGAAGTTTGATTTCAAGAAGCAGACGTGAGGTGACGAGGTTGAACCGCTCATTGTAGCTGAAAGGAACTCTTCGATCACGCCACTATGAGGCGGATCGATGAACGCCACAACCTTCATCTGACCGGTTATTCGGTTACGCAAATTGGTACTCAAAACGAAACCGGCGAGTCGGTCATTTGTTTCAAGGACGTTCGCCGCAGATGGAGAAATCAAAGCAGTATCGTCAACCATTCGAGGACATCGAATATAACTTAGACCTGAAAACCGAAAACAAGCCTGACGCCGTTGGTTGGGCGTTTTAATCACAGTTCGTCGGGAACGAATTTAAATTGTCAACAATTCAAGAACTAATCGAACTCGCGCAGCCGAGAATACTTGTTTTGGCAAAGGGAGCTACTCCCGGCGAAATAAGTCACAAAAAAGGTCATCTGTTTGAAAAGTTCATTGCTCGTGTTTTGGAATACGACGGATACCCCAACCCGACCTTTGCAAATCTGAATGTTACCTCCCAAGGAATCGAATTAGACGTATCAACGGTACACCGATTAACAACCCACAGATTGATCGCGGAGTGCAAGGCATACTCGACTAACTTGCCAGCCAAGGACTTAACAAATTTCTATGGCAAGCTGGCGGCGGAGCGGTTTAACGATCCAGAGACAGTCGGCCTTTTTGTTGCAATTCCGGGACTTGTCGCGCCGGCAGAGGAAAAGCTCCAACAGATTCAAGCCAACGACGCGAACTTCAAGTGCTGGCGATCAAAAGAAATTCTTGAAATTCTTGTTTCCAATGACCTGATTGAGAAGGATCTGGAGACGGACGAGCTTCTGTCAGATTTCTCGGTTTTGATCAGCCAACACGGTATCTACTCGGCTGCAAAGATTCTGGACAAGGTTTCAAGGACACCGACTTCAATTATCTGCTGGTCTAAATCTGGAATCGTTCCCGACCCTGTTGTGGAACTCATCCAGACGTCCAAGTACGGTGAAAACATTCCCGTCCGGGGAGCTACGACCCATTCACCAACGTGGAGTGGCCGAGATGATCGTGCACAAGCAATTGTTTACGTGAGCGGAAGTGGTGGTGACTTCGAGTATCAGCTTCCCGCATCTCCCAAATTCTTTGTTGGAAGGAAGCAAGACCTCCAGCAATTGACTGAGATTATCGAGGGGCAAGGGAATACTGGTGAAGTAGTTGTCTTTAATGGGCAGTCCGGCTGGGGAAAGAGTTCATTGGCTCTGCGGTTTGCGAACGACGTAGCAACCAAGCAGAAAGGTTTGGCTGTTGTTTTCGACGCTCGAACTGCCGCGAATAGGGACTATGTACGCCTTTGTCTTCAAGACGTCATTCTAAAGGCAAATGCCAAAGGGATTATCCGAATCGGTGATAAGGGCTCGTTCGCAAGTCTTACCAGCATCGTGCAGCTAATTAACGACTCCGATTGGTTGGTCACTGATGCTCCTGTTGCTGCGTTCTTCGATCAGTTTGAGAACGTGTTTCGCAACATTGATTTGACGGCTGAGTTTCGAGATCTCGCTTACTCAATCAAAGAAGTCAACAAGCCGTTTATCGTCGGCTTCTCTTGGAAAGTATGGGGTGGTGACGTTTTTGCGGACAGTGCGTCCTCTTATTTTGGTTGTTTGATGAGAGCTTCGAACTGTGCTGGTTTGAGGTATTCGAGGCTGGAGTGTTTACGATCGAAGTTGTAGTAGCGGGTGTATTGGGCGATCTCGGATTCTGCTTCTCGATGGTTTTCGTATTCGGTCATTTCGAGTTCTCGTTTGAGTGTTCCGAAACAGGATTCCATGAAGGCGTTGTCGT
>CAUZVF010000605.1:0-4607 GCA_963582955.1 Planctomycetota bacterium | reverse complement strand
GCGAATAACAGCAACGGAAACACGTTCGACTTTCAAGGCCGGCAAATCTCGTTCGAGCATTTGACTCGTAGCGTTGTCCGTTACGACTACGACGGCACGCGAACCGTGCTGGCCAGCAAGTATGGTGGCAAGTCATTGAACGCTCCGAACGACGGAGCCGTCCATCCCAACGGAGACATCTTCTTCACCGACCCCGGCTATGGCGGGCTGATGGATTATGAAGGCCGCTTGGCGGATACGGGCTCGGTGCAACCCTATCAAAAGGAATCCATCTATCGCATCGAAGCCAGCACCGGCAAGCTGATCAAGTTGGCCGATGACATTGTGAAGCCCAACGGGCTGTGTTTCTCGCCGGATTACAAGAAACTCTACGCCGCTGATACCGGGAAATCACACTATCCGGACGCCAAGGAAGTGATCCGTGTCTGGGACGTTGCCGAAGGAAAAGAACTGAAAAACGGCCGAGACTTCGCGTCAATGGAACTCGAAGTCAACGGTGAAAAGGTCGCCGGCTTCGCCGACGGAATCCGAGCCGACGTCGACGGCAACATCTGGGCCAGCGCCGGCTGGGTCGGAGAAGGCTACGACGGAGTCCACATCTTCGAACCGAAAGGTGGCGAACGCATCGGCCAAATCCTGCTCCCCGAAATCTGCTCGAACGTCTGCTTTGGCGGCACCAAACGCAATCGGCTATTCATGACCGGCAGCCAATCGCTGTATGCCGTGTACGTCAATATTAAAGGCGCACATATTACTTGAGATCGAAGAACAAAACATTGATCTCAAGTCCTGATCATTAAATATGTTATGATTGCGGCATGACAAGCATTCAACAGATCCTTGATGCCGCGCAGGCTCTGCCGTCCGCGCAGCGGGCACAACTGATTCATGCATTGTGGGACAACGTTTCACCGCATGACTGGGCACATCCAAGCGAAGATACAGTTACCGAAGTGCGGCGGCGGTCGGATGCGTACGATTCCGGTCAAATGACGGCCTCGTCGTGGAGTGAAGTTCGCGCCACCACTGCATCCGTGCGCAACGTTTTGGACGAGGTGGGCGGTGAAGCGTGATCTGATACGAACTGCTTCTCTCAATGGGAACGCACGACGAAGTGTACTGAACTGTCAAAGTTCGTCGCTCATGGTTTCCTGGAATCGTTGTTAGACGGCTTCCTTTCACCCGGCGGAATCGGCGCTGGCGCGCCATCCTTTTTGATCTTCTCGCGGTCGTTCCGCAATTCTTGGACGGCGATCTTGACGAACAGATACAAGTTGGCCTCGCCGGGGCGGGGTTCGTTTTCGAACGTCATGCCGCCGACCAGCATCGGGCGGCCGACGGGGACTCGTAGCGTCGTTGACATCCGATGAGTCATCAATTGCGAGCGGTCGAGCACTTCCAGGATCGCGGCCGCAGATTTTGGATCGAGTGCTTTCTTGGCCATCTCTTTGGGTTTGTCGCGGTCGGTTTCCCGAATGCGGCTGATTCTGCTGTGGATGTCGATGACGACAGTCTTGCCCGAGATGTTTGTGATGGGAGTCACCTGCAGGGCGGCGCCTTCATGAACGATCGACAATTCTGGCTGATAGGCGACTTGGCCTTCCGGTTCGTCATTAATGCCGCGTGTCAGGATTGGTTTGACTTGAGTGACCAACATGCGGTCGCTACCCGACATCGTGAACACGGTCTGTCCGTTGTAACACGTCACGACCGCGCGGTATCCCGCTTTGTGGTCGCCGTCGGCTTGTTGCAATCGTTGCATCAAGGCAGTCCAGGCTTCGTCTTTGACCAGCCCGAAGGCTCGGACCTGTTCACCCTCGATCTGTTGCTGCTGCTGTTCGAGCAGCGCGTCGAGATCGGCATCATTCAGCCACAGCCAATAGGCTCGTACCGAAATTGTACGAAGAGTCCCCCAGCGCTCGCGAAATAGGTTCAACAAGGCGTCGATTTGGACATGGGTTTCAGTGTCGGCCGAAACCAGAAGTGCGTTGCCCAGGGTCGTGATCGAGGCGGGACCTCCCTGCTCGGTCCAGATATCGGGCGAGATGATGCTCTTGATGGCTTCGATCAGTTGGTTCATCGAAGTCTTGACCGTCGCATTTGATCCTTGCTGCATCAGAGTTTGATTGGCTAGCGGGTTCGGCTGAACGCGCCAGAAGCCGCCGCCGCCAAATCCTCCACCTTGAAAACCGCCGCCCGACTGCGTCCCGCCGACCAAGTCCTCGCTCAATGTCGGAAACACGGGCCGCGACTCGCCGCCGAGGTCGCGGTTGTGACGAGCACGATAAGGCGGAGCCACCGCAAACAAGTCGCCAAGATCGTAAATGCGTACTTCGGTCTGCGGGTCGCGGGAGCGGACACGATTACCGCCGATCGTGGTGACTCGATAATCCTGCTTGACGCCGCTCGTGGTTAGTTTTTGCAACTGCTGCTGCAAAGACTTAAGTTGCTGCTGAAGTTTCTCAACCTCGGAATCTTGGCCATTCGCCGACGGAGTCAGCGCGAGTGTCATCGCAATAGCCAGTACACTTACTGTGATCTTCATGGTGTCAATCCTTGATAAATGGTTCTGTTGTCGAACCTTTCATTCTAAAGAGCGATGTGATCCAACGCCAAACGGAAAATCCCGCGAATTCTCATCGCAAGTCAATCTGGATACAACAAAGCTGCGAATCAGATCAGTTGGACACGATCGCGCCCGTTTTGTCTAATAGATCCCACCACCACCGACCCCGCGTCGGTGGAAGAGTGACTCAAAAGCTACTTCGAGAAGGATAGCTCTTAAGTCATTTTCCCACCGACACGGGGTCAGTGGGGATCAAATCTGCATATCCTCGCGTCGATGGAATTGAGTCTCTGAAATACGCTTGAAGTGTGATGATGAAAAGCACTCCCGATAATCTGAATTGGCCGACCATTGTGTTGCTTGTGTTTGCCGCATTCACTTCCATCGGCGTCGCTGACGATCAAGTCGACTACAACCGTGACATCCGTCCGATCTTGTCCGACACATGCTACAAATGCCACGGCCCCGACCAACGACAACGTCAGGCATCGTTGCGTTTGGATACCGAACAGGGAGCGACCGAAAAGCTGGAATCCGACCACTTTGCCATCGTTGCAGGCGACGTCAAAAAAAGCGAACTAATTCGCCGCATCATTTCAAAGGATCCCGACGAAAGAATGCCGCCGGCCGATAGCGGCAAGAAACTGACTTCTCGTCAAATTGAACTGATTGGGCGTTGGATCGAACAGGGAGCCCATTGGCAGGGACATTGGTCATTTTTACCGCCGAAGAAATCGGACCTTCCGAAGATTGCGGGAGACACGGCGAACCTGAATCCGATCGACAATTTCGTGCGGGCTCGGCTGGCCAAAGTGGGAATGAATCCATCACCACCGGCCGCGAAAACAACCCTGATCCGCCGAGTGACTTTCGACTTGACCGGCCTGCCGCCGACGTTGAAAGAAGTCGACGAGTTTCTCGCCGACAAATCGGATGGTGCCTATGAAAAAGTGGTCGATCGGCTATTAAAGTCAACTCGGTACGGCGAGCACATGGCGCGTTTCTGGCTCGACGCGGCGCGTTACGGAGACACTCATGGCCTGCACCTCGACAACGAACGCTCGCTGTGGCCCTATCGCGACTGGGTGATCAACGCATTCAACAACAACATGCCGTTCGACCAGTTCACGGTCGAGCAACTCGCGGGTGACCTGCTGCCGAATCCGACGCAACAGCAATTGATCGCCACGGGTTTCAATCGCTGCAATGTCACAACGAGCGAGGGCGGTTCGATCGCCGAAGAGTACCGAGTGCGCTATGCCGTTGATCGCGTGGAAACGATGGCAACCGTCTGGATGGGACTCACCGTTGGTTGCGCCGTTTGTCACGAACACAAGTTCGATCCGATTTCTCAGAAAGAGTTCTATCAGTTATTTGCCTATTACAGCAGCGTGAATGAGAAACCAATGGACGGAAACTCGCTGCTGCCACCACCGACGATCAAGGTGCCTTCGGCGAAACAACGGCAGCGTCAGAAAGACCTACAAACCGAGCTTCCGCCGCTGCGGCAAGCGATCAAAGCCAAGGTGGCCGAAATCAAGTACGAGGAACCAAATCCCGTAGCGGAAAAGAAACCGGCCAAGCCCACCGAATACGTGTGGATTGACGACGCGCTGCCGTCCGGAGCGAAGGCTCAAGCAAGCGGCAACGGGACGGCTGGTTGGAGGTTCGTCGGCAATCCCGGCCATCCGGTTTACAGCGGCGAACAATCGTCGACTCGAACTTGCACGGGACTCGGCCAGCATTTCTTCACGGAGGCCAAACCAGCATTGAAAGTTGGCCAAGGCGACAAATTGTTTGCCTACGTCTATCTCGATCCGAAGAATCCGCCCAAAGAGATCATGCTGCAGTGGAACGACGGAAAGTCGTGGGAGCACCGGGCGATCTGGGGTGAGAACTTGATTGATTGGGGGAAGCTGAAATTTCCCAGCCGTTTGCCGATGGGCAAGTTGCCGAAAACCGGCGGATGGGTCCGACTGCAAGTTGAGGCTGCCAAAGTTGGCCTCGATCCAGGCAGTTCAATCAGCGGTTGGGCATTCAC
>CAUZVF010000604.1:0-4614 GCA_963582955.1 Planctomycetota bacterium | reverse complement strand
TCGTCGATTTCCTTCATGGCGTCATCGAGAATCTGCAGTGCTTGGCCGGGATTCGAATCGTACAGCCGTTCGGCCTTGAAAACCGCGTTCAGCACTGTTGTGCGCACTTGTCCATAACGAATCGCCCGTTGTTGTTCCACCACATCCAGCGGACGGGCTTCGGGAACGCGCAGCGGTTGTTGCGTACTCCCCGGTTTTGGCGGACCGGTGTCTTCTGTTTCGCCCGACGCCAACTGAATCGCCCGTTGGTCTCGCGACAATTCCCGCAAGAAGTCTTGTAACTGTTGGCTGCGATGTGGATCGAGACGCTGTCCCGATTGGTAAGCTTGCAGGAACGAACGATAGGCCGCACCGCGATCACCACGACGCAGGCTGTCAACTCCATCACGATACAGATCCAAAACTGAAACGCCGGACGGATTGACGACGGCGATGTCGCTGGCGACGGTTTCCGGTTCCGTTGGCAGCAACGTTTGCGGTTGTGTCGGTCTCTGAGTGGTTGGTTGTGTCGGGAACTCACCGGGCTCGGGAGTCGTCCGCGCGATATTGGGAATGGCCGCGGGCGACGTCGGTTGCGTGATCTGTGACCGCTGCAAATCAGCCAGCAATAAATCCGGCCGGTCTTCGAAAACTCCGTATGTGGCATTGGTCTTCTCAGCCTGAATCGCCAACTCGGCAGCCTTTTCGAGATTGCCGGCCTTGAATTCGATTCGTCCCTGTTTCAGCAGAGCGACGGCTTGATCCCTGGCCGAAGGCTTGGCGGGCGTGGTTGGCGTGGAATTCATTCTGGTTTCAAATGGGTTTTCTTCCACCGGCACGGGCGGCTTGGTTTGCGCGATGGCGGCCGTGCGTTCGGCACGGCTGATTTCGGCCATCAATTGGTCGGGCCGGTCTTCGAACAGTGCATAGGTCGCATTCAATTCTCCGGCTTTTGTGGCCTTACGCTTGGCTTCGCCGAGCCGTCCTGCCGCGAGATCTTCGCGTGCATCGTTCATCAGCCGTTGAGCCAATTGACGGGCGTCGGTTCGCGATGTTGGTTTTGTCGAGCCGGGGATGACCAGATCATCTCTTGTCGCCGGCGGACGATTCCGCATGATCTGTTCGGCGTCCGCCAGAATCCGATCCGGCCGATCATCCAAGACTTTATAGGCAACATCCAATCGGCTGGCCTGGTTGGCTTTATCGCGTGCGACATCGATCTTGCCGTCTCTTAGTGCTTGTCGCGCCTCGGCGACCAGTTGCTGGGCGAGTTGACGATCGCTCAAGCCGCGCTTCGACTTGGGCAGTTGCAGTTCCATATTCGTCGGTGGCCGTGGTTTGGGAGCCGTGACAACCGTACGCGAACCCGCTTTCGATGGTTTTGGCGGCAACTGTGTGTTGTCGGCGAAGGGATTGTCAGAATCAGGAATCGGCCTTTTGGGAATCGTGGTTGCGGATGACGGAGATTGTTTTGGCGTTTGCACAATTTTCGTATTGTTGACCGTCAATCGGCGAATGTCGTCCATGACATGTTCGGGACGGTCGTCGAAGAGATCGTATGCCACTTGATACTGTGCGGCTTTCACGGCCTTTTGACGGGCCGATTCCAGATCCTGACGCTTCAGGTCCTCGCGAGCCTGTTTCAGCAATTCGGCAACCATTTGCTTCGCCGATGGATCGGAAGCCTGCGTCTTCTGAGTGTCTCTCGCGGAAATCCGGCGAATGTCGGCCATGACAAGGTCCGGACGGTCATCGAACAATCCGTAAGACACTCGAAATTTGTCGGCTTCGATGGCTCTTTGTTCTGCGGTTTCCAGATCCCGCCGCTTCAGAGCCTCGCGTGCTTCTGTCAGCAGTCGCGCAACGGATTCTTTGGCTTTTTTTGCGGCTGTATCGGATGTGGCAATTGGGTTGGTCGGCGGCTCTTCGAATGGAGAACTTGCCGGGACCGTCTTTGGCTGGACAGCCGGCGTCAGCGATTTCGCGACTGGCAGGGTCCGTGCGACCGACGGCGGTTCGATGGGAGGCAGAGGATTCACATTCGGTATCGGCTTAGTCGCCGGTTGTGTTTTGGGCTGTAACGGCTGAGTATCCGGCAGCGGACGTGGCTTGGCCTGAGCCAGTTTGGCGTAATCTATCGCTCTGACGATCTCGTCGACCACCAGTGAGGGACGATCGTCGAACAAGCCGAAACTGACTTTCATGTCACGAGCTTTTTCGGCCTTTGCGAGAGCTTGTTCGTAATGGCCGGCTGTCATGTCTTGGCGCGCTTCGACCAGAATGCCGGCGGCGATCTCGCGACGAGCTTCTTGAGAGCCGACGGCGGATTGCAGACCATTGTCAGCAGTGGCCGCCACGGATTGGTTGGGCGACCGAGGATTAGTCCGACGAACAATCACGGGAGTCTGTCGTCGAAGGAATGTACGCTCACCCGTGTGACGTTCAATTTCGTCGAGGATCATTTGTGGCTGTTCCTCGAACAAATCGTAGCTAACGCCGAGGTCGTTGGCGCGCAGCGCTTTCTGGCGGGCATCGGCAAAGCGCCGTTCTTCGATATCCTGTTTGGCTTGATTCAACAGCGTCGTCGCCTGTTGCTTGGGTGACAGGCTGGCAGCGACGTCAATCGAACCTGGACTGCCAAACGGATTGGGTTGCCGTGCGGTCGTCGGCGCCAATGGCGCGGGCGTTACCGTTGGCAGTGCTCCGCGATCGGCGGCGATATTGGCCGATGGCGGCGCATTTCGTTCGGCTCGGGCGATCTGAGCCAACACAAGTTCGGGACGATCGTCAAACAAGGAATAGGCGATCGAGTAATCTTGTGCCTGCAACGCCTTCCGCTTGGCGGAATTCAAACGGCCGGCTTTGAGTTCCTGATCCGCGGACCGCAGCAATTGCTGTACGATCTGTCGTTCCTTGCTCGGCGCGTTTGCCGACCGTGCTGGACGAGATTGCGGCGCTGTCCGTCGTGTTTGAAACGGACCAGCTTCGTCACCCGCCAAGTCGATGCCGCCACGATTCGATCGGGTGGATCGCGGAGCATTAAAGTCGGCCGTCCTATTCCCTTCATTGGATACCGATCGTTCGAATGGAGGCTGAGTTATTGAATTCGATCGGGGTGCGGTTTGCCGTCCACGGCTTCCGCGAGATTGCTGCATTTCTTTCAATTGTGCCAAGAGCCGTTCGGGTGACATCTCGTTAGGGCCCCATTGCACGTCACCCCTCGACTGAAAAATGATTGCGTGCCGTGCCATCTTTGTTGCATTTGCAAAATCACCCTGTCTCGCTAATTCTTGCGCATCGGCAATGTATCTGACCGCAATCGCCTTGTACGAATTCGGCGAATCTGAATCGGAGTTCGAGCCTCGAAATCTCCCGAAAATCGACCGTCGGCCGGAAGAACGTTCCGACTGGCCGCGTGCCGTTTCATACGACCGGCCACGTGATTCGGTCTGAGCCGATATCGTCTTGGTCGTTTTTCCAGGAGTCGCAAACCAAAGAGATGCTGCGAGCAAAGTCGTACCGGCGAAAAGTCCCGTTAGCTTACCCAACGTAGGATCCTCCTTAGAGGGCGAAGACCTAACTTCGATTTGTCGTTTGATGCAGTCCGAACCCAAGACGCGGACTCCGACGGCGATCAGTCACCAAGTCGGCGTTTTGAAGTCTCGAGGCAGGTTGACGTGATGTTTTTCGATTGTTGCGAGAGGAAAACACTCGCGGAGAGGGTGGAATCGAGGTGCGGAATCAAATGTGATTTGTTGGAGAGATGAGAGGTGCGGGATAAATAATCCAAAGCACCACAAGCGGTCAACCCCGCTCGGCCAATAATTCTTGATAATTCATTCAAGTTGTTGATCTGATCGTTCGCACCGGCAATAGTTGCCGATAGAATCGTGCCGGAGAGCTGTGTAAGACAGACGTGGCAATTGAATCAACACATTCAAAGCTGTAAACGTAGTACATTCGACTCTTTGCATTGAAGAGTGACGATTTGGCGTGGATGATGCATCAAGTTTGAACTCACACGATTCGTATCAAAGGAACCACCGTTGTTCGCAGGTCCGATATTCAGCCGCGAGGCATTGATTTCGCCACGCCAATTCAAGCACTTTCTCATCCGATCTGGGTACGTCGCCGCGCTGCTCGTCCTGATGTTCACGGCCGGGCAAGCGGCGTTCGGTTACCAGCAGGTACGCAACGTCGGTGACATCGCCCGGTTCGGCAGTTGGATTTTTATGATTTTCTCGGTCGTGCAACTGTCGCTTGTGTTGTTCTTTGCGCTACTGTTCGCGGCTGGCAACGTTGCTCAGGAAAAAGACCGGCAAACACTGATTCTGTTGCTGATGACCGACTTGCGTGACCGCGAGCTGGTGTTGGGGAAACTGTTCTCCAGCCTATTGCTGGTGACCGTTCTGCTGGCAGCTTCGATCCCGGTTTTCTTTTTCGTCCACTTTTTGGGAGGCGTGGCCATCGACCAGATCGGATGGTCACTGGCAATCACCGCCGCCACGGCATTGGCGGCCGGAAGTTGGGGCTCGTTGGTTGCGTATTGGCGGGAAAAAACGTTTCAAACGCTCGCCATCAGCGTTTTGGGGCTGGTGCTGTTTCTCGGTATCGTCGAAGTTTTGGTGTGGATCT
>CAUZVF010000603.1:0-4614 GCA_963582955.1 Planctomycetota bacterium | reverse complement strand
TTCAACTCAACAAAACACAACTTCTGACAATACCTCATCATTGATGGGGCTCCATCTGGGATCAGTTGGCAATAATGGTTGCGGCTTGGTATCTTCTTCCACGTTGCAGGAATCTGCAAAACGTCAATTGAAGAGGTTGAAGAGGGACCATCTTATTTCCCAGCCGCAATCGACCGAACCGAAGCCTGGGGTGAACGAGGCAGAACGTGAGGAGCTTCGAGCCCTGGTGTCACAGGCGGTCGAGGCAATTCCTCCGAACTGGCCGATTCGGACGTTCGCCTATCGCAACTCCTTGATGGGGTTCGAGCATCTGCCCTTTCATGACGCGGTCTCGCACGCAAAAGAACTGCTGGGAGGAGAAGGCTATCTGTCCACGGCGGAGTACCGGGCTTGCTACGCCGAGGGACGGATTTCCGAAAACGAACTGTTGAGCGCCCTGCGATCGCGGGAACCGGCGCTCGCATCCCAGGACGTCGTCCGTGCGGGTGAGCGGAGTCTCCATCCTGAAGAAATTCTGCTGTTGCACTTTGTGTATGGCATCGATCCGCTCGACCCCAAATTGTTGCCATGGAAGCTCGGCGAGGAAGACGCCACCCACCGTATCCGTCCCGATGTTCCGCAGTCCATCAAGAATCGGCTGAGGCAAGTGGCGGGCAACCCTGAAGCGGTCTCCGTCCGTTCGCTGTGGTCTGCGGCCCTTAAGACACTCGATCTGCCTGAAGATGGATCCGCTGGAAACCACGGACATTCCCCCACAACAGCCGTGGCCGGAGACAACGTGGCCGGAGGCTCTGCGCACGCCGAGCACGAACCGGCACAGCCGAGCATCCGCACCGCAGCCGAAATCATCGACACCCTCACCAGCTCGGATCTGGTGCGAGAGATCAACGAACATCTCATCAAGTGGAGCGCGGCGTTTCTGGATGAAGGGATGGCGGATTGGTCGATGGCCTCACGCACGAGTGGATTTTATCTCACTTGGAAGAATCTTGCGCCCCGCGAGGCTGCCCGATGGACTCTCGGGATCTCCGACTGGGCTCGAAGGGTGCAAGCGCTCCCTGAGCGTCCTGAAGACGCGCTCGTGTCAAGCCTGAACCGCCTGCGGGTCCCCGACGAGCAAAGGGAACATTACCTGCGCCGGCACCTCGGCCAGTTGCCCGGCTGGGCCGGCTATATTCGCTGGCGAGGCAACAACCCGGATTATCCTGAACAGGGCCGTCACCCGATCGATCCGCTGGAATACCTGTCCGTGCGGGTTTTTTATGAGGCCGAGCTGGCCGAGAAAGCCTGTCAGCGCACGTTGCACATCAACCCGACACTTCCCGACCTCCTCGAGCGCACAAGATCCCATGATCCGGAGAGTTCCAACTCACACGCGCGCGACACGTACACGGAAGCGGTTTGCCGTGACGTCTGGCGCCTCTTCCACCTGGCTCAGTTCCTCGAGCTTCACCCGGAAGACCTGCGGGCGCTGTCACCGACGGACGCCCGGTCACTGCTGTCCTGGCTCGATCGGTTTCCTGCTGACGCGCTGCGTCCCATTTGGCACGAGGCCTACGAGTCGCGGTATCGAAACTCGCTGCTGACGACGCTGGCCAGCCACCGTCGGACGATCGCAAACGATGCGGGTAACGAGCGCGGGAGACCCCGAGCGCAAGCCACGTTCTGTATCGACGCCCGCTCGGAGTCTTTTCGTCACCATCTCGAGGCGCAGGGCGAGTATGACACGATCGGGTACGCTGGATTCTTCGGCACACCAATCTACTACCGAAAACTCGATCGGGAGGAAGACCTCCCGCTTTGTCCCGCGCTGATCAAACCGAAGTTCAGGGTGCAGGAGACCCCGCGGCAGACTCACCATCCCGAGGTGCTCCGCTACATGCTGGGAGACCGTTGGAGCCAACTCGGTCATCACCTGTTCCACCAGGTGAAGGCGAATCCCGCCAGTTCCTTTCTGACGTTCGACCTGTTCGGATTTGTGTTTGGACTGGCATTGCTGGGCAAGACCGTGCTCCTGACGCCCTATGAGCATGTGCGCGGGTGGTTGCGTCGCTGGCTCGTCCCACCGATCGCGACCCAAATTCCGGTGGAGAAACTTCCCGCACAGCAGCGCGACGCGTTCATTGCCGACAACCAGCGGGCTCTCATCGCCGAGGTCCTCGAGCAGCGGCTCGACCGTCGCAAAAGCGCGGTTGCGCTCTCGCCATCGGAACTTGAAGAATTCCGACTCGCCGCCCTGGGAGAGCCCGAAGATCACAATCAAACGGCGCGACAGACCACGGTCTCCGAGCGACTCGATCTTTCCGTACAGCAAGAGCACGCCTTTTTGGCGGAGCTGCGGTACGAGTACGGGATCAACGCCCACAACCACCAGGTGCAGCTCGAACGTTTCGCTGCGCGCAGGTTCTCTCCGGCGGAACAAGTGGCGGTGGTCGAAAGCGCGCTCCGCGTCATGAGCCTGACCAAAGGCTTCGCGCGGCTGGTGCTGCTGTGCGGCCATGGGAGCACCACGGAGAACAACCCGTACGCGTCCGCCTACCACTGCGGGGCGTGTGGTGGGAATCCGGGCGGACCCAATGCCAGGGTCCTGGCAGCCCTGGCCAATCGGGCGAATGTCCGCCAGGAGCTGCGGAACCTGGGGATCGACATTCCCGAGGACACATGGTTTATCGCCGGTGAGCACAACACGACCACGGACCGCGTCACCTTGTTCGATCTGGAAGAGTTGCCCGAGACGCACCGCGAGGAAGTGCGCAAGTTACGGGATGACCTGGAGGCGGCAAGACTCCTGAACGCTCACGAGCGCTGTGATCGATTGCCCGGCGCGCCCAGCCGCCCCTCGCCCCCGGCAGCCGCACGCCATGCATGGCAAGTCAGCCGTGACTGGGCTCAAGTCCGACCCGAGTGGGGGCTCTCCAGCAATGCGGCGTTTATTATTGGACACCGGTCGCTAACACGAGGCCTCAAACTTGACGGTCGATCCTTTCTGCATAATTACGACCAGTCCCAGGACGAAACGGGCAGCGTGCTGGAGGCCATCATGACCGCCCCGCTGGTGGTCGTACAAACGATCAATGCTCATTATCATTTCTCCGCGACGGACAGTTGGGCGTACGGCAGCGGGACCAAAGTCCTGCACAACATCGTCAGCGGAGTTGGCGTGATGCTCGGCAGGCACAGCGATCTACAAACGGGGCTTCCACTTCAATCCATGACCACGGGCGCTCGCCGCTTTCATGAGCCGCTCCGTCTGATCGCAGTGATCGAGGCGGACACGGAAAGACTCTCCCGGATTATCTCCCGTCACGTCGTGCTTCAGAATTTTTTCGACAATGAGTGGATGTATCTCGTCTCCTGCCATCCCCGAACGGGAGAGTTTTCACAGTATCAGCCAGGGTCAACGTGGAAGGCCGTTTCAGTACCAATATCATGATGATAGACACCGTTTGCATTCTTATCCCGGCACTCCCTGTTGCGGCCTTCCTGATCGTCGCGCTGGGTAGCCGGTGGTTAGGCGAGACGAGCCATCGGCCGGCAATCGCGGCGGTCTGCGCCTCGTTCATCCTCTCGGTCGTTGCCTGTGTCGACGTGTACCAGAACGGAGCCAGGTCGATCCCGCTGTATACGCTGATCGAGTCAGGCAACTTGACGGTCGAAGTGGGTCTCTACGTCGATGCGATCACGGTGCTGCTGCTGCTGCTGGTGACCGGGGTGAGCAGCCTCGTTCACGTCTTTTCCAGCCGGTACATGCAGGCGGACCCGCGCTACGCCCGCTTCTTCGCGATCATCGCGCTGTTTACCTCTGCCATGGCCTTGCTGGTGATGAGCGCCAATCTGCTCATCCTGTTTATGTGTTGGGAAGTCATGGGGTTGTGCTCCTACCTGCTGATTTCCCATTGGTCGCGCCGACCGTCGGCCTGCGACGCGGCGACGAAGGCCTTTCTCGTGAATGCGGTTGCGGATGTTGGCCTGGCATTGGGGATCTACCTGACGTGGGCCACCTTCGGCACCCTCGACATTCGGGCGATCCTGGCGGCGGCACCGGACTACGCCGATCAGACAGTGAACCTGCTTGGATTTGTCGGTCTGGATTGGCAGGCCCCCATCCTCTCGGTGATTGCGTTGCTGTTGTTCATCGGACCGATTGGCAAGTCAGCGCAGATTCCGCTGCACGTCTGGCTCCCATTTGCGATGGAAGCCCCTACCCCGGTTTCCGCACTGATCCACGCTGCGACCATGGTCAACGCGGGCGTGTACCTGCTGATCCGCATGGGGCCGCTGTATCTTCTGGCCCCAGACATCATGATCGTCGTGGCGATCGTCGGCGGCCTGACTGCCGTATTCGCCGCAGTGGTGGCCCTCACGCAATACGACGTCAAGGGCAGTCTGGCTTACTCGACGATCAGCCAACTCGGGTTCATGGTGCTGGCGTGCGGCGTCGGCGCCTATGGCGCCGCGATCTTTCACCTGCTGACGCATGGCGCGATGAAGAGTTTCCTGTTTCTCTCGGCAGGCAGCGCCCTTGATAGTCTCGGGGGAACCCAGCATGGCGAACACGCCGAACATGAACACACCGAACATGGCCGCCCAACACGAACACGTGTTTCACGGCAA
>CAUZVF010000602.1:0-4631 GCA_963582955.1 Planctomycetota bacterium | reverse complement strand
AATGACGAGACTCGGGGACCTGCGATAGTGAAACATCCAATAGTCGCCCTTCAGTTTCGTGATCTTGTCGATCTTGTAACTGTCAGGTTTGGATGATTGCGGTTTTTCTGACGTAGTGATGCTGAACTGACCAGTCAGCGCGACTCGGGATAACTTTTCGGTAAACTCTTTTTCGAGTTTCTTGCGGTCAACGGCCGAGGGCTTCTTTGATTTGTCGTCTTGGGCGGATGATGTCGTTGCGGCGATTCCGCATACGCAAATGACAATCAGCGAGCGAGCGATTCGAGACATAATGATGGCTCCGTTGTTTGTTTGGCACCGGCTGAAATGGCCTGTCAAGTCGGCTCTCATCGTACACGAGTTTTGGGCGGCGATTAAAGGGAAGAGGCTCACGAACTTTGACGAGCATCGCGGTGAGCATTACGATTCAGCCCAACCAAAGGTTGATCGTTCGGAACGCGGAATCTGTATTTTGGCGCCGGAAGTCCGATTAACCGTTCAGAACAATCACGCTTTGCGTGCGCAACCAAAGGTTGATCGTTCGGAACGCGGAATCTGTATTTCGGCGCCGGAAGTCCGATTAACCGTTCAGAACGATGACGGGTCAGGTGTGCAGAATTTATTTTTTGCACAGATAGCGTCAGAGGGAAACACAAAAAATGAATTCTGCACACCTGACCCCAGACTCGACCGGCATCCCTCCGAATCCCGACGTCATGGGGCCGGCATTCCTGCATTTGGTCGACGTGATCGCCAAGCTGCGATCACCCGATGGCTGTCCGTGGGACCGGCAGCAAACGCTCGAAACGATTAAGCCCCATACGTTGGAAGAAACCTATGAATTATTAGAAGCAATTGACTCGGGAGACGATCAAGCCATCGTCGAAGAACTGGGCGACGTGTTACTGCAAGTGGTGCTCGACGCGCAGATCGGAGCCGACGAAGGCCGATTCAATCTGATCGACGTCGTCCGACGGCTGACCGAGAAGATGATTGACCGTCATCCTCACGTGTTCGGCGACGTAGTGGCCGAAACGGCCGAGCAAGTCGCCGGCCATTGGGACCGCCAAAAACGCCGCGAGAAGAACCGCGAGTCAATCTTCGACGGCATCCCGCCCGATCTGCCTCAGTTGGCTCGCGCCGCACGCATTACGGCCAAGGCGGCGCGAGTCGGTTACGACTTCCCGCACCGTGACATGCTGTTCGACAAGTTGAAGGAAGAGATCGCGGAACTCGCCAGCGAACTGTATCCCGATGGCCAGATTCCCGACCTTCCCGCGACGGTCGATGCCGAGGTCATTGCGGACGAACCGGTCACCGACCGCTCAACGAAAGCGCGTATCGAGGGCGAAATCGGAGACATCCTATTCGTAATCGCCAACATCGCCCGCCGCTGGCAAATCAATCCCGAGGAAGCTTTGCGAGCCAGCAACCGCAAATTTCAGATGCGTGTGAATTACATCGAACAAAAACTTGCCGAGCAAGGCCGCGACATTCGCGACGTCAGTCTGCTGGAAATGGAAGAATTATACCAGCAGGGAAAACGCGAGGAGTCGTCCCGCTAAATCGAAATGGGCTCACGCGAAGGCGCGAAGATTCTTAGCGGCTTCGCGCCTTCGCGTGAAAACGTTGATTTTTCCGCTCCTGCGACGACTTGGCATTGATCGTGTTTTCTAATGTGGCCATACGACGTATGCCAGATAGATGATCAAAGCAAGAAGAATTAGCACAATGGTCCTGAACGGTTCTTCGAAACCAAGATAAAAAACAACGCAGGTGACGCAACACGGAAGCATCACCGATTTCAGGCATAAGTCGCGCAGCCTGTCGAATCCTGAGTTTGTAATCTGTCCGCCCCACCAATTTCGCCATCCAATGTACATGTCACACGAAAAAAACAGCGAAATCGGGATCAACCATGTCAGAACAAACATAACCGGCAGCCATGAATCAAACTGGCCGTCACGCAACAAGACGATCACCACCGCACCGATCAACATCAGCGTCGACGAAATCGTGGGCAGACTGATCGCCGAAGAGATGACAGCCTTCGTAAGCAATTTCGCGTCACGAATCAGCGGCGGTCGGTCAAAATCTTCGTGCGGCGATTCCGAGTTGTCGTGTATCATTGCCCGGGTTTCTCGTCGGGAAAATAGAGATCTTCGTCGCAAATGTCGGGAATCCCCACAACGAGCACGCGCATGCGTCCGGTGGCTCCGTGGATGACGCCGGGCGGGATGTGCACGATCGAGCCGGCACGGACGGCGTGCTCTTCTCCATCCAAAGACACCGCGCCTTCACCATTTAGCACGTAATACAATTCGGTTGCAATTTTGTGGTAATGCAGTTTCGCTCCGTCAATGTCGACGGCATGAGCCCACGCGGCGACGTTTTCGTCTTGTCGGCTGATCAGCAAATGCCGCCATCCACACGTGCTGCGTTCTTTCGGAGCGGATTCTTCGTGACGGATTAGGATCGGAGATTTGGACATCGACGTGACTCGCAAATATAGAAATGCATCGGCGGCGTCCCGGAGGGCCGGTAACATACCAGCCGAGGGCAGATCGAAGCGGCGAAGCCGCACCATAGCGCCGAGCGGGGTCTTGATTCAGACATCCTAAACGTCGAACATCCAACATCCAACGTTGAACGTTGAACGTTGAACGTTGAATGGAACCAACATAACGCATTCAGAACCGCGATTCATGTTTGACAACTTTCGAATCATCGATCTGAGCGTTCCGCTGGAAGACAACGCCGTCAGCGAACCGATGCCGGCGCGGATTCGATACGTCACTCACGAAGACGAAGGCCGGCGGCAGATGCAACAATTCTTCGGTGTCACGGCCGACGACCTTGTCTATTCCGACGGCAACGGCTGGGCGATTGAAGAGATTAACGCCATCACGCACACGGGGACCCATGTTGATGCTCCGTATCATTACGCCCCTACGTCCGAAGGCAAACCGGCTCGGCGCATCGACGAGGTGCCGTTGGAATGGTGTTTCGCTCCCGGAGTCATCATCGATGTCCGGCATAAACAACCGGGAGAATTCATCGAGGTTGACGACCTACAATCGGCACTCGACAAGATCGAATACCAATTAAAACCATTCGATATCGTGCTGTTGCAAACCGGAGCCGACGCGCGGTTGGATTCGCCCGACTATTTCCGGCAGCCGGGACTTGGCCGCGACGGCACGCTCTGGTTGGTTGGACAAGGCGTGAAAGTCATCGGCATTGATGCGTATACTTTGGATCGTCCGTTTACCGACATGGTTGCAGACTTCAAACGCACCGGCGATGGCCGTTACATTTGGCCGGCTCATTTTGCCGGGATTAAGCGTGAGTACTGCCAAATTGAAAAGTTGGCGAAATTGGATTTGATTCCGCGGCCAACGGGCTTCTTCGTCTCGTGTCTGCCGGTAAAAATCAAAGCGGCGAGCGCAGGCTGGTGCCGAGCCGTGGCGTTGGTTCCAGATCCGGGAATTATTGAGAACGCGGTGGGGTGACAGAAAAATTGTGGACACGAAAATGAGAACCCGATCTTCTTGTCCGTCATTTTTCTGTCATTGCCAGCACGGCGGGGCCATTTTGTCTTGTCCGTCAGGGGTCGCCAAAAGAACGCGAATTGGCAACTTGAACCGGACATTTCAAAATGGCTGTGCCATCAATTACATCGGTTGTACTTTTGAATGTGAACTCGGGGAATTGATCGATGAATGAACGACGTGCATCAGGTGGTGCAACCAAGGCGTGTCCGTTTTGCGGTGAGATGATTAAGAAGGTCGCGCGAAAGTGCCGGTTTTGTGACGAATACTTGGATGAGGAACTGATCCGCGAGGAACGCGTCCGAAACGCACCCAGCATGGCCGAACGCATGGTGTTGCCCGTGGGACGGCCGGCGTCAGCGATCGCCGCTGGCTATCTCGGGTTGTTGTCGCCGATGCCGATTCCGCCTTTTTGTATCGGGGCCATCATCTTTGGAATCATCGCAATGAAAAAACTCAAAGGCAATCCGGAATTCAGCGGCCGCGGGCGTGCGATCTTTGGGATTGTGATGGGGGTGTTGTTCACATTGCTGTATGGCGCGATGCTGGTCGTCTTTTTGGTGGGGTGAATTCACTCAGTAAGTTTCATTTCGGTGTCACGGGACAGGGTATCCGCACGATTGGTCGACGAGGTTTTGCAATTCCTCCCCGCGTTTGTAACGCCTCAGGTTTTCGCAGAAGAATTCAACCACGCGCCGCGACCGGTCAGTGGATAAGCCGGCGATGTGCGGCGTCAAGATAAGGCCTGGCGTATCCCACAGTGGATCATCGGCGGGCAGCGGCTCGGTTTTCATGACGTCCAATCCCGCTCCGGCGATGCGGCCGTTTTTCAGGCTTTCGATCAGAGCCGGTTCGTCAACAATTCCGCCGCGAGCGATGTTGACCAGGATCGCCGTGGGTTTCATCAACGCGAGTTGCTCGGGTCCGATCAATCCCTGCGTCTCGACGGTGGCCGGGCAGGCGATCATCAATACATCCGACTCGGCAACCAAGTCGTTCAGCCGTTCGAGTCCCCACAGCGATTCAACCTCGTCGGGCTTCGGCGGTGAGTGACGGTCAACAGCAATCACGCGCATCCCG
>CAUZVF010000601.1:0-4632 GCA_963582955.1 Planctomycetota bacterium | reverse complement strand
AACGGGTGGTCGAAATGCAGTCCGGTCGACCAACCGACACCGCGAGGACGCAACCACAGGTCGTCTTGCGGCAGCGCCGGTTCGCCGAAGATCATCTGCATCATAGCTCGGACGCGCGGGCCGTGGCTGACCTGCCGCAACGCCGATCCTTCGCTAACCGATCGCCAGAACGCGATCAGATCGTCCACAAGTTCACGCCGCCGGCTTTGGCCGGTCACGATTCCTTCGATGGCCGGCGGCTTGATCTCACCGACTTCGACCAGCCGCGAAAACACCTCGTCGCGTGCGGTCAGCACTTCGTCTGTGTCAAGCGCACCGCGCAGAAAGACTTAGCCGCTGTCGGCCAAACACCGCCGCAATTCGCATGCGTCGTCGACGGCCGAGCTGTCTTGAAACTGCCCGACGCAGTCGTTGGGGACTCGGTGACCTTTGAATAAAAAAACACTGTTTGCCGTTGGAGCGCGGTCACTTGTGGCGGCCATTGTTTTCAGCCCGACTTCATTGTTTCGAACCTATGTGTTGGGTGCTTGAAAGATGCTACCACAGCTTGCATTTGGATGAAACGTATGCATATTCTGATACTCACGCCAGCAAGCATGCCGGTCGCGTCACAACACTTCATGACAGTAGTTTTGGCATACATGTGAAATCTCCGCTTTGTGCTTCAAAATAACGGTCGATTCTCGGAAGAACCGCAATATGTGTGGGCATGTATAATTCCGACCTTCCGCACATTGGTCTGGCTGACGGCGATCTGTCTGTCGCTGCCGTCTTTGACTCGACCATGAACGATTTTTTGCAGTTCGCAAGTCGTTTTCACAAAGCAGGACCACTCCACGTACACGGACCAATCACTCTGCCTGTCACAGTTCTCCACATCGCATTGACACTCGTCGACGATTTGACGATAGTCGTGACAAGGAGATGCTTCTATTCGGGACGAGGATCACATTGAACGTCGATGCGAACGTCATCTGAAAAGGCCGCCAAAATCGTGAAACAATTCTCACGCCGCGAAATGTTGGCGGTAACCGTTGGCATGGGTGGTCTCTCGTTGCCGGAATTCTTGCAATTGCGAAGTTCGGTTGCCCGCGCAAGCACAACGTCTGAACGAGCGAAAGCATGCATCATCCTTTACTGTTGGGGCGGGATGAGCCATCACGAAACGTGGGATCTGAAACCCAATGCGCCTGCTGAGTTTCGTGGCGAGTTTTCTCCAATTCCGACTACCACGCCAGGCATCGACATTGGCGAATACATGCCGCTGCTGGCTCATCACACAGACAAGCTGGCCATCATCCGTTCGATACATCACGATGATTCGGCGCACGGTCGCGGCATGTACTGGAACCTGACCGGACACAAACCTCCGCGCGCGGGGAATATTCCGCCGCTGCGAAGTGACTGGCCATCGTTGGCTGCGATGGTCGCCAAATTCCGTGCAGCGCCGCGCGGTGTGCCCGCGGCCGTGCGATTGCCGTATCCGATGGTCGATAACAGCACGCTGCAGGCGGGCGAGTACGGCGGATGGCTCGGGGCCAAGTATGATCCGATTGTGATTCGGACACCAAGCGGCAAGCCGTACGGGGGCGTTTCCAGAGCGCTCGGTTCACAGGTGTTGAATCTGGGCGAGGTGGACTTGCATCGCGTTGCTTCGCGCAACCGCTTGCGTTCTCTGTTGGAACGACCGATCAGCCAACCAAGCGATTTTGAACAGTTCAGTCACTTTCGTCGCCTGGCCAACGATATCCTGCTCGGCTCAGCCGTCAAGGACGCCTACAATTTGGAAAAGGAAGATCCCAAAATTCGCGAATCGTACGGTGACCATTTAGGCGGGCAGAGCATGTTACTCGCGCGGCGGCTGACGGAAGTGGGCGTGCCGGTTGTGCAAGTCTGTGCCGCGGCCGGTGACCTCAACGGCGGGGCGGGCGACATGTGGGATACGCACAGCGACAACTTTAACCGGCTCAAAAAACGACTGCTGCCAGTTTTCGACCGTGGCCTATCAGCTCTGCTGGCGGACCTCGACGATCGGGGCACGCTGAACGATACACTGGTCGTGGTCCTCACCGACTTTGGTCGAACTCCTCGTGTCAACGGTGGTGCTGGGCGGGACCATTACCCGAGCGTTTACTCGATCGCGTTGGCCGGTGGCGGTATCCAAGGCGGACAAGTTTACGGCAGCAGCGACAGCAAGGGTGCTGTTCCCGAAACCCAACCCTGCGGCCCGCCCGACGTACACGCCACCATCTTTCGATGCCTGGGTATTCCTCCCAGAGCGGAAATTCAGGACATGCTCGGCCGACCGTTCCCGATCAGCGATGGCAAAGTGTTGCCGCTTTTGTGATTGCGAAGCTATTCTTCTCAAGATACGTTTGGTTTGCTGTCCCGCATTCGATGAGTTTCGCGGACTTTACTTGGATTAGGATCGCATCCGAAATCGGACAAATCGGCCGGCGACGAAGTGCCGCCCTCAGCTTCTCATCGGTCAACGTGATTTCGCGAAATCGGTCGATTCTTGAAACGGTATGGATTACGTAAGGTTTGACAAGTCGCGTAGATTCTTCAAACTGCAACAAACAATCCGACAGAAAGCAGGGGGATAAATGAACGTTCATCCACAAATCGGATCTGTCGCCATCTTTCTGACATTTGCATTGAATTGTTGCGCTCAGGAAACTTCAGTCGACAACCGACTGATGCCTCGCGAAAAGGACGAAGGTTGGATTCTGCTGTTTGACGGAAAGACATATCAAGGATGGACGACCAGCAAAAAGACGCCAAGCAAGCGCCCCATTGAAGCTGGGTCCATCAATCCGCACCGGTGCGGCGCGTACATGGTGATCCATGAAAAAAAATGGACCGATTTTGTTTTGAAGCTCGATTTCAAACAATCGCCAGGATGCAATAGTGGCGTCTTCTTTCGCGTACACTCACTTGAGCCGCAACCTGGAAAGGATGTCGGCTTTAATGGGCTGGAAATCGCGATTGACGACACGAAAACCGCCGGATATCACGATCCCGGGGCGCTTTACGATCTCTCCAAACCCATCAGAAACACCCTCAAGCCAATCGGGCAGTGGAACCATCTCGTGCTGACCTGTTCTGGAACCAAAGTCATCGTCGTCCTTAATGGTGAAGGAGTCAACGCGATCGAACTCGCTGACTTTGAAGATGCCGGAATGAGGCCGGATGGCACGAGGCACAAGTTCGGTTTCGCGTACAAAGATCATCCAAGGGCTGGTTACATCGGATTGCAAGATCACGGAGCCGACATTTGGTTCAAGAACATCAAGATTCTCCCGCTGAAGGACTGAAGCATGACAATGCCACAATCCACTTCTATTTCCCGCCGCCGCTTTCTGGCTTCAACCGCGTTCGCTGCGGGGTTTTCCTTTACGATTGTTCCGCGTCACGTGCTGGGCGGGCCCGGCCAAACGCCGCCGAGCGAACGCGTCAACTTCGCCGGTATCGGCGCCGGCGGTATGGGCGGCGGCGATGTCCGCTCAATGGCCAAGTTGGGCGCGAACGTCATTGCGTTGTGCGACGTGGACCAGACCCACGCGGCCGCCACGTTTAAGCAATTCCCCAAAGCTCGGGTCTACAAAGACTTTCGCGAGATGTTGGACAAGCAAGAAAAGAACATCGACGCCGTCACGGTAGGAACGCCCGACCATATTCATGCGGTAGCGTCGATGAACGCGATCCGGCGCGGCAAGCACGTCTACTGCGAAAAGCCGTTGACGCACACCATCTATGAAGCTCGTCAGTTGACGCTCGCCGCCGAGAAACACAAGGTCGCGACGCAAATGGGCAACCAGGGCCATGCGACCGAGGGCGCCAGGTTAACCAACGAGTGGCTCCAGGCTGGCGTGATTGGCGAAGTACGCGAAGTCCATGCTTGGTCCGATCGCGCGGGCAAGTTATGGAAGCAAGGCATCGACCGCCCAAAGGAAACGCCGCCGGTTCCGGGGACGTTGGACTGGAATCTATGGCTCGGCCCGGCGCCCGAGCGGCCTTACCATCCGTCTTATGCGCCGTCAAAGTGGCGAGGCTGGTGGGATTTCGGCACGGGTGCGATGGGCGACATGGGCTGTCACATCGTCGATCATCCGGTGTGGGCTTTGAAACTGGGTAGTCCAACGGCCGTCGAAGCGGTCACAACCCTGGACGGCTCGGAAGTGGACGGCAAGCCCAATTTTGAAACGTATCCGATCGCCGCAGTGATCTACTACGAATTCCCGGCTCGCGGCAACCTTCCACCGGTGAAAATGACTTGGCACGAAGGTGGCCTAATGCCGCCCACTCCAGCAGAAATGCCGGCTGGCCAACGGCTGCCCGGAAACGGCGTTTTGTATATCGGCAGCAAAGGCAAGATTTATCACAGTTCGCACGGCGGCATGCCGCAACTGTTGCCGGGCGAGTTGGCCGAAGAAGCTCGCAACGTGGAAAAGACGATGCCGCGATCGCCCGGCCATCACGCGGAATGGCTGTTGGCCTGTAAGGGGCAAGCGACCTCGATGTCCAACTTCAGCTACTCCGGCCCCCTGACCGAAACGGTTTTGCTAGGCATTCTTGCCCAGCGTGCACCGGGTCGAAGATTGCAGTGGGACAGCAAAAACCTCAAGGTTA
>CAUZVF010000600.1:0-4634 GCA_963582955.1 Planctomycetota bacterium | reverse complement strand
AAGCCGTTCGTCGCCGTCAATTGTGCGGCGTTGGCCGAAACATTGCTCGAGAGCGAATTGTTTGGGCATGAGAAAGGTGCGTTCACCGACGCTCACGAATCGCGTCCCGGCAAGTTCGAATTGGCCGAAGCCGGCACATTATTCCTCGACGAAGTCGGTGATATGAGCCTTGGCGGGCAGGCGAAACTGCTGCGTGTGTTGGAGCAAAAAGTCATCACGCGAGTCGGCGGATCGCAGCCGATTCCAATCGACGTTCGCGTGATCGCGGCGACCAATGCAAACCTCACCGAAGCAGTGCGCGAGAAGAAATTCCGCGAAGACTTGTACTACCGGCTGAGTGTCGTGACGCTCGATCTGCCCTCGTTACGCGAACGCCCGGAAGACATCCTGCCGCTGGCCGACCACTTTCTGAGCCAATTCAGCACTCAAGCCCGTCGTTCAGCTCTGAAACTTTCGGGCGATGCCCGCCGCCGGATTCAGGCACACGCATGGCCGGGTAACGTCCGCGAACTGCGGAATCTGATGGAACGAGTCGCCTTCTTATCGCCCGGCAAACAAGTCGAAGCCGACGACTTGGCTTTTATTTTAAGTCCCGACAGCGATTCCCGCCTCGATTTGTCAGCCGACATGGGATTGACCGAGGCCACGAAACGATTTCAACAACAATTCATCCGCCGCTCGATCAAACGCGTCAATGGAAACATGAGCGAAGCGGCCAAACTGTTGGGCGTACACCGCTCGAACCTGTATCGCAAAATGAGCCAACTTGAAATGCAAGAAGGCCGCGCGTCCGACGAAGAATAATTGTCGGATATCGATTCGGTTGCGGTTGGGCAAGAAAATAAAGTGGCAAGAATATCGCGTGCCCTGCCCTGATTGTTCCCCACCGACCTCGCGGTCTCTATCCGGATTATTCACGAATCTAACGAATTTCGGCGTATCTCCTGAATGTCACACTGCTTCCATCACGCGCTTAAAAACACTCTGTTGGCGAGCGGTCGGCGTAAACCGACCGGTTTCAAGCGGCGATTCTGGAACCGCCGGGCTGCCGCCCAATACCGTTTACATAAGGCTAAATCGTGTGATTGAACGAGGTTACATCCTGATAAGAAACGGGCACAGGCGAGCGAAGGACGTAAGTCCCCCGGTTTGCTGTGAACCGCACACAAACCACCGGGGGACTTACGTCCCCCGCTCGCCTGCAACGTGTGGCAGCGAAATGTGTTACGGCTATTGTAAACGGTATTGGGCTGACGCCGGCTGACGCCCACCGTTCGCCTGAATAATCCGGACTATCAGCCGCGGAGCGGCGAAAGCGAATAGCCTGGTGGCGTAAGCCCCAGGAAACGGTTCCAAGTCACCTCTCCCTTTGGGAGAGGTCGCGGTCTCAGCCGCGGGAGAGGGCTGGCCGGGCTGGCCCGTTTGCTTGGCTTAAAGTCGGAAGTTGGGGTTGTGTTTGCGTTTCCATATGAAGCCATCGAGGATGTAGTGCGTCAATTGCGGCACGGCCAGCAATGGGACGAGAACTGATCGAAACGCTCCAACATCGAATTGACCTCCGAGCAGTCCAAACAGCCAACCACGATCATGCCAGACGGCGCGGTCCCAGATTAGTTCTTCGGCATAAGCCATTAGCCATACCGTGGCCATCAATAGGAACAGAGTCCGTATCCAACCGTTCGAAGCGCCCGCCGTTTGCCGCCGTCTCGCTCGCATGTACCAGTAGATTAACGCAAAGTACGGTACTCCATGAATGATCACGTTCGTCACGGTGAAAGCGTAGTCGGAATTGAATGTGATAATTCCCACGTACCAGCAAACGGCCGTCGTGGCGACGACGATGTCCTTGCCGAGATTCGGTCGGCCGCGATTCCAGAGGTAAACTGATTTCACAAAGTAAGCTGCCATGACAATCCAATAAACGGCCGCGGCGACTTGCGCGATCGTCGCGGGAAAGTTGAAGAACAATTCCCCGCGATCCATCGCGAACCACTGAAACTGTCTCGGCAACCCCGTGTGCCAATAAATCAGCGGATAGATCGTGGCCAGGTAGATGGCGGCGTTGTCGATGTATCGTTCCCAGCGGACGTTCTCGTGGGCTTTTGCACGGTACAACGCGACCCAGCCGTATTGCTGACGCACAAAATGGAATACGGCGAGATACGCCAGCACTCGCCAGAACAGCAATTCGCCTTCCGAGTACAGCGCCCACGAAACGACGAATCCACAAATCGGAACGGCGACGTAGAGCAGCATCCGACGCTTCAGTTCCTCGACGTCGAAGTAAACTCGAAACGCGGTTGAGTACACGTGGGCCACGTCGATCAACAGCACGGCTGTAACCCACGTCCAACCCGGCGAATCGGAATGCAATACACCGATGGCGGCTCCGACCCACAACAGCAACAGCGAAACGACCGCACTGCCAAGAAAGACGCTCAGATCAACTGCCGGCGAGAACAGCCAGACGGTTCTTTGTGGTGATGCGAGTGGTGTCGACGAGTGGCTCATGGTTGTCGCGACAAAACGTCAGAGGATTGATTCGTACGAAATGCTTGCGGACTCCAAAACCTGTTCGGCGGCGAGTGTCCCGCGGTAAAACGCTTCTTCGAACAGAGCGATGCCGCTGAGATCGGAGTGCGCGAAATGGATGTTGCCGAACGGTTTGGCTGCGGCCGTTCTTGCCGCGCCCGAAATGAATCCCGGTTTCGGGCGGATCATGGCATGTCCCCAGCGCATCACGTCGAGCCGTTCGGTCAGATCGCGGATGTCGGGATGAGCCTGTTGCAAGTCGGTTAATACGATGTCGGCCCATTCATCGCGGCCGATGCTCAACAGTTTTCGCCGAGCCGCCCGGTGATCATCTTCGCACAGTGGGTAATAGTAAGTCAAAATCGTCGGCCCGTAGTCCATTCCACGTTGATGTGTCGCCGTGACATATCCCACCGACGGGCTCTCGTAAAAGACATTATCCCAACACAGCGGAAAACCCTCCGAACGTGGCCGATCGCGGAGTCGCAGGTTTGCGACCATCCATGAACCATACTCAAATTCCGCCACGTGTTCGGGGGGATTTTCACGGTAGGCTCGAATCAAGTATCTCGCGAGAAAGTGCGGCGCGGCGAAGATGACGTGTTCGGCTCGAAAACCGTGCGCCGTGTTGCCGTCCGCTGAAACGGCGGTGATTTCAACCCGTGAGCCGTCTTGTCGGTCAAGCTTTGGATTGACGTCGGCGACTGCCAGGCCCAGACGCGATTGCTGCTTGACTTGATCGAACATGTGAGAAACCAGCCGACCATTGCCTTCCGGCCAGGTGATGAAGGGACGCGATTTGCGACCGACTTCGGGCACTCGCGCCGCGAAGTAGAAAACTCCGGCCCACGCGCTCGTTTGGTCGATTGTCATGCCGTAATCGTCCCGGCAGGCGAGGTCGACGTACCAACGCAGCCGGCTGGACGTGAACCCGTGTTGCCGCATCCATGCGCTCATCGTGATTTTGTCGAGTTCGGTGACTGCCGTGTCATCAGATGCGGTTGCAATCGGAATGGCGAAAGCACGGAGGCCGCGACTGTCTCGCCAGTCGATCCAGCGATTGATCTCTTGTTGAAATCTGCCGAATTGTTGTAGGTCGTCGTCGGTTGCTCCGGCGTGCAGGTAGAGTCCTTCGTACCAGTGTCCTCGGTAGAAGACGCGTTCTTGTGGATAACGACACAGAAACTGCTCGGCAACAACGGGATCGCCATATTCGTCGCGGCCTTCGAAGACGTTGAGTTCGTCCAGCAAGCCAACGAGCGCACGATTCTCTTTTGTCGGTGCGGGAACGTAGTGGGCTCCCCAAGGAAACGGAACGACGTCCGAGTCTCCGCTGCGCGACGTGCCGCCGGGTTCCGGTTCCAATTCGATCAGCACGAAATCGTCGATGCCGGACATCTTCAACCTTCGCGCGGCCGACAGACCGGCAATGCCGCCGCCCACGATGACAACTTTGTGGTTTTCCCAACGATCGTCGGCCACCGAGATTTTCAGCCCGTCCCGGATTCGATGCCCGATCGTCGCTGACGTACCGACCAATTCGCCGGGTGGAATCGCGCGAGGCGACGATGACTGACAACCCTGCAACGCCAGCGGCATACCGAGGAATGCGGCGAGCAGTTCACGTCGAGTCAGTGCAGTCGGCATCGTCGTCGGCCTTACAAACTATTTCCCACGCGGCCATTCAATGTCGTTGTTCGCTCCGCGAACAAAACGCATGGTTCGCGGAGCGAACCACGACTATCAGCGCCAACGGCTGATGTCCTGATCGTAATACTGGACCAGAATCTGATTGTCGAGCCGATTGATTTCGGTGTCGAGCGGGCGAAGGTCGTTCGGAAATACAAACAATGATTTCATCACGGCGTCGTTCAAAAACTTCAATCCGGACGGCGCCGTCGTTGGTGGATCGAACGGCTGATGTTTGGCCACAGCGAAGCCCCAGACTCCGAACGACGGGACGTCGACGTGGTATGGCTGAACCGCAAGACCGGCGTCTTGCATCGTGTGCATGATGCACCAGTACGACATTCGAGCCAGAAATGGCGACGTACATTGAATTCCAATGGCGCCGTCGGCTGCCAACCGAGTTTTCAACAGAC
>CAUZVF010000599.1:0-4635 GCA_963582955.1 Planctomycetota bacterium | reverse complement strand
AGTCTTTTTTCGAATAATGGATCATGTCGCGGGCTCCTCCGTTGTGCCATGTGGCCGGAACGCGTCATCCACATGCTTCGTAAACCGGTTCAACGAGATGATGTTTACCATCGGCACAGATGGAAGTGCAATTGCGGCCGCCATTTTTTGCCGCGTACATGGACTCATCAGTGCGTTTAACGAGTTCGGCCTTTGGCTCGTCCGGTGTGGCCTGGGCCAGTCCGATGCTGACTGTCACACACAATTGGGTTCCTTCGTGGACCAGATCGTCGTCCGCGATCCGCATGCGAATTCGTTCAGCCACGGTAATTGCTTGGTTTCGGTCCGTTCCCGGCAGGATGACGGCAAATTCTTCTCCACCGAATCGGGCCACAAAGTCCAATTCTCTCACGCTCAATTCGAGTAATTCCGACACGCGTTGCAACACGAGGTCGCCAACTTGGTGTCCATGATAATCATTGAATCGCTTGAAATGGTCGACATCAATCAACAGCAACGACAGCGGAGTTCTCCTGTGGTTTGATTGTTTCACCGCACGAGTCAATTCCTGGTCGAGGGCACGCCGGTTGGCTAATCCGGTCAAACCGTCGGTGCGGGCTTCGGTCATGTACTCGTTGATTTGACGTTGTTGGATCTGGATCTCGTCCTTCGCCGAGGCAAGCTCGGACTGCAACTGACGATTCGCATCGATTAACTGCGTGGCGGCTTCGACAACACTTTTCGAGTCGCCCGAGTCTTGGTATTGCAATCCATTGCTGATTTCTTCGACCCGAGTCGCATGCCGGACAACGTTGTCGTCAACCGTTGCTGTCAGCCCTTTCATCGACTGCAGCCATTCGCGGGCAAGTTGAGGATCGATCCCGGAATCTCCGGAAAATTCGTCGGAATCGGAACCGAAGAAGCTTTGCCTGCGGCGATTCTTTCTCCAGCCTTCGAACCATCGGTCGACGGCAACTCCGACGAACACGGAAATGGTGGCGATTACGAATATGAGAAAGTCCATTGCGAACCCTGAAATCCGAAACAGATGCTGGAAATCGAGCCTGGAGGAATTCCCCGTATTCCTCATCACAAAGGTAGGACAGCCCTTGGAAAAGTCAAAAAATGAAATCGTGCCCCATTGATCGGACTAACTGGTGCGACGCGAATTGAAGTCGTTTCTCAATCGGAAACGGGCATTCGCACGCGCGGAGGCCGCAGTGACGAGAGATTGCCGAATTGGACGTCGGCGGCCCGCATGCGGCCTTCGGTTGTGCGATGCGTCATGATGACCAGCGGGACGATCGATTCGGAAGACTCGGCGGCGTCTTCGACTTCCGGAGCCTCGTGCTGGATCACCGAGGCGATGCTGATTTCCTGGCGGCCCAGAATGTCGGTGATGTCGGCGATTACGTGCGGCCGGTCTTCGGCATTGAAACGCAGATAATACCGACGCGAGATTTCTTCCGCCGGTTGCACGGGCATTGACATCGACGTTTGCCACAAATCCAGCCGGGGAAACGTGCGTTGGGCCCGCCCGACCGCGATGTCGATCAAGTCGGCGACAACGGCCGAAGCCGTCGGCATTTGGCCGGCTCCGGGGCCGGAATACCACGTCTTGCCAACGGCGTCGCCTTCCAGCGCGATCATGTTGAATGGCCCGTCGACCTTTGCGATGGGACGTTCGTGCCGGACCAACGTGGGTTGCACGTGCATTTCCAATTGCTCGCCAACGATGCGGGCCACCGCCAGCAGCTTAACCTTGTATCCCAATTCGTTCGCGTAGGCCAAGTCATCCAGTTCCAATGAATCGATTCCTTGCCGCGGAAATTCGGACAGCGACACTTTGGTCCCAAAGGCAAGTTGTCCCAGAATGACCAGCTTCTGTGCGGCATCGGTTCCATCGACATCCATCGACGGATCGGACTCGGCGTATCCCAACTCTTGAGCTTCTCTCAGCACGGCGCCGTACGAACTATTTCGCGCCAGCATTTCGGTCAAGATAAAATTGCTGGTCCCGTTCAAAATCGCTTCGATCGACGTGATCTGATTGGCCGACATCGACTGGCCGACGGCCGCGATGATGGGAATCCCGCCGGCGACCGATGCCTCGAAGGCGATACATCGATTCAACTCGTGAGCTTTCGTGAATAATTCGTCGCCGTATTCGCAAAGTAACGCCTTGTTGGCCGTCACGACATCTTTGCCGGCGTCCAACAACGACAACATGATCTGACGTGCCGGATCGGTCCCGCCGATCAGTTGGATTGCGACATCGATTTCTTTGTCATCGATGACACCTTGCACGTCATCGGTGATGACACCGTCGGACATCGACACGGCACGCGGTTTGTTCAAATCGCGCACAACAGCGCGACGAATCTCGATCGGCCGGCCGGCTCGCATTTCGATACGATCCGCGTGCTCGTTCAGAATCCTCGCGACACCCGTGCCGACCGTGCCCAAACCAATGATGGCGACTTTCAGTGAGGACATTTCAGTTAAGACGTTGTTAATTCCAGCATTGTTTCACGGTTTAACACACAACCCCACCGACCCAGCGTCGGTGGGAAAATGACTTGAGAGCTACCCGATTCGCGTAGCATTTGAGTCACAATTCCACCGACGCGGGGTCGGTGGGGATTAAAGCACGGCATCGGTGGGATACAAGAATCCCAGTGGCGGTGCATCGTAGCCACTTATCACGGCGAGCGACAGAATTGAAACCGCGAATTCGGCTTGCTTTGCGAGAATTCATGGAACTTCTATAATCGGATACTCATCGACATGATCTCATCAATCCGGAAATCCGCCACGATGACCGAATCAGCCTTTCATCCGGTTCGCATCGGAGCTGTCAACTACCTGAATTCGAAGCCGCTCATCGAAGGTCTCAACGAGCTTGCGCCGGATGCTGAGCTGATCCTCGACTATCCCAGCCGTCTAGCCGACAATCTGGCTGATGGACTGTTGGACGTTGCGCTGATTCCGTCGATCGAATGCCTGCGCGACCCTGCTTACGAAATCGTTTCGGACGCCTGCGTCGCGACTCACGGCCCGGTGATGAGCGTTAAACTCTACAGCCGCGTTCCGATGGGCGAAGTCCGCGTTCTGGCGTTAGACGAGGGCTCGCGCACCAGCGCGGCACTGGCGCGCATCATGTTGTCCGAGCGGTTCGGTGTGGAACCGGAGCTGCAATCGCTGCCGCTGGATGCCTCGACCAGTTCGACCGACGCCGATGCGATTCTGTTGATTGGCGACCGAGCCTTCCATCGTCCTGACGAGCCGTTCGTGGCCACTTGGGATCTCGGAGAAGAATGGCTGAACTGGACTGGCCTGCCGTTTGTGTTTGCCATGTGGGCCGCTCGTTCCCGGGATGATCTGGACGGTGTTGACGAAGCGTTGTGTCGCGCTCGTGATATGGGAGTGCGGCAGGTCAACGTGATTGCTCGCCGCGAAGCCGCAGAATTAGGCATCACCGAAGAAACTGCGATTCGCTATTTGACATGTAACCTGCACTTTACGTTGGGCTCGGCCGAGCGGCAGAGCCTGATGTTGTTCCGGAAACTCGCCGTAAAATTGGGATTGGTTCCAGAAAGGGCCGGCCTTGTCTTCCGAAATTACACCACTGCTTGAGAAAGCCGTCGCCGGTGAGCGGTTAACGGCCGACGAAGGTGCGCGGTTGCTGGAATCACACGATCTGATTGCGATCGGCCAGGCCGCCGATGCGGTCACTCGGCGCATGCATCCAGAACCGTACCGCACCTACAACATCGACCGAAATATCAATTACACGAACGCCTGCACGGCGGTGTGCGATTTTTGCGCGTTTTACCGTCCGGCCGATCACAGCGAAGTTTATGTGCTGGAACGCGATGTTCTGTTGCACAAGATCCAGGAAACCGTTGACTTGGGCGGTGATCAGATTCTGATGCAGGGGGGATTGCATCCGAAGTTGTCGTTGGAATGGTACGAAGACCTGTTGCGGGACATCAAATCGCACTTTCCAAACGTCAATGTCCACGGATTCAGCCCGCCCGAGATTCATCACTTCACGAAGATCAGCAAGCTGCCGTTACGCACGGTCCTTGAACGGCTGAAGGAAGCCGGACTGGGGAGTCTGCCGGGTGGCGGCGGTGAGATCTTGGTCGATCGTGTCCGCAAATTGATCACGCGTGGCAAAGTGCTGACTGACGAATGGTTGGACGTGAACCGTGTGTGGCACGAATCGGGTGGCCGTTCGTCGGCGACGATGATGTTCGGGCACGTCGAAACGCTCGCCGAACGGATCGAGCACCTGGAACGATTGCGACAATTACAGGACGAAACCGGTGGTTTCACGGCCTTTATCTGTTGGACGTTTCAGCCTCCGCCCGGTCCGCCACCGATCTTCGGCGGACGCGTGGCGGAAGGTCACGACATGTCAAAGATTCCGCCCGCCGGAGCGTTCGAGTATTTGAAGACTCAAGCCGTCAGCCGGCTGTACCTCGACAACTTCGACAACATTCAGTCGTCATGGGTCACTCAGGGTGAAAAGATCGGCCAAACAGCTCTGTTCTTCGGCGCGAACGACATGGGCAGCCTGATGATCGAGGAAAACGTCGTGGCCAAAGCCGGCACGGTGTATTACCTATCACTTGAGTCGATTCGTCGGTG
>CAUZVF010000598.1:0-4638 GCA_963582955.1 Planctomycetota bacterium | reverse complement strand
CCAGCCGGGAGTCTTATACGTTCGCCGCAACCAGCCGTCGCGCAGCTCCCATTCCGGCAAGGTCTTCAGCTCTTCGGCAATTTGTTCTTCGGTTAATACAAGGTCGTCAGCCATCTTTCCACCCTCCACATTTTGTCAACGAACCGCTCCACCATTCACATTCACGACTTGTCCCGTCAGATACTCGGCATCAGGACTCACCAAGAACCTGGCGGCTTTCGCGACGTCTTCCGGTTGGCCCCAACGTTTCAACGGAGTCTCACGTTCGACTCGTTCTTGCCACTTTTCCCTGGCCTGTTGTCCCCATTCCGTCCGAATCCATCCTGGAGCAATACAATTAACACGGACTGCTGGCGCCAAACTGACGGCCAACGAACGTGTAAACCCCATGATCGCATTTTTGGCGGTTGCGAAAAGCTCTCCACTATCGCCCTCCATTCCACGGCCAGCCTGATCCCAACCAACGTTTAAGATTGTACCGTGTCCGGCCGCGGCCATGCGTTTCCCAATCGCCCGCGATAAGACGACCGTGCCCCTGACATCAACTTCATACAGCCGCTGCAGCTTCTGGTCAAAATCCAATTCCGCTTCAAAACCCGTCAGCAAGTCGGCACCGGCGTTGTTTATCCAAATATCCAGACCGTCGAAACACTGCCAAGCCGTAATCTGAAACTCTTCGATTTCGCTGGGCTTGCCTATGTCAGCCGTCAGCACTTCACTCCGGCGTCCCAATTCCTGAATCTCGTCGGCCAACTTGCAAGCTGCGTCTAAAGATTGACGGCAATGAACGACGACATCGGCACCGCCGCGAGCCAATTCCAGCGCAATCGCGCGTCCGATGCCACTCGAAGCACCTGTGACGGTCGCTCGCAATCCGGTCAAATCCGCAAAAGCACCTGACAAAGCCACGAGAGCGATCCTCAATTTTCTCATCCAACGTACGGAAAATAGAATAATTGAGATGATTATCGTCAAAAACGTTGACGATTTTCCATGGCAGCGTAATAATGGCTGCAGCACAATGTCTAATTCACTTCGATCGTGATTGTTTCTTTAGAACTCAGATAAGTTCTTATTTGAGTGAGCATTTCTGCTCGGTGATTTCGCAACTCATGACCCTTTTGCTTCGAGTCAGACAAGATAAATAGGTTTGCGCCGCCGATCGGTCTCAAGGAAATCCTTGAAGCGGCATGTTGGGCCTTTCTGATTTGATATGACACGTCGTTTTCTATTCATCCCATCCCGAAAAAGCCATCGCTGTTTGAAAAGGATGTCTGAACTTGTCTGTTGGCGAAACAAACGCGGCTCCGCAAGACCAAACCAATTCCGTTGGAACCAAAATCGTAACACGTGAGAATAAAATGATTACAAACATTGCCGAACCCGTTGAAACGCAGGCAAGCGCGGTGATTCCAGAATTGTCAAACCAGTTGGAAAAGGACCTGGTTCGGATTTTCAAATTATTGGCCGACGAAACTCGGCTGCGGATTCTGATGTACTTAGGACGTGAGAAGGAATTGCACGTCACGGCGCTTTGCGAAAAGCTGGGACAGAGCCAGCCGGCCGTCAGCCATCATTTAGCACTTCTGCGTGTTGCCGGACTAATCGGAGCCCGGCGTGACGGCAAGCACAATTTCTACTCGGTGTGCAACGAGCACTTCCATCGCGTCGTTGGCGAATTGTTTACCAGCATGGGCGATCCAGAACGAGATGAACTCAGGTTCGACGATTTCGTGCTGACGTACGATGGTTGAGATGCAGACACGTGCCCTTTAGCACAATTCGTTTAATGGCGAGTCGCAGGCGACTGCGTTTCGCACCGAACACCGACGCCTGCGGCCAGCCGTTAAACGACCTTGGTTGACGACCGCGTTGTGTTCTTCGTTCGCCATGAGCAAATTCACGCGGTCGCTCCGCATTGGGCGGACTCTTCTTTCTTGACGGCCCGTCTGCTACAAAATTCAAAAATCCTTGCCCTTGCCCTTGCCCTTGCCCTTGCCCTTGCCCACGCCCCCACCCGCCGCCTTGCCTTGGGATCTGTCAATGTCCGACCTCGCAAAACTTGCGCTCGCGGATGGCACTGTCTACACGGGTGCTGCTTTTGGTGCCGAGGGCGAAGTCTTCGGCGAAGTTGTGTTCAACACGAGTATGACCGGATACCAGGAAATCCTGACCGATCCGTCGTACTGTGGTCAGATCGTCACGATGACATATCCGCTAATTGGAAACTACGGAACCAACCTGGAAGACGTTGAAAGTGGCGGGCTGTCATTACGTGGATTCGTTGTCCGCGAACTCTGCCGACACCCCAGTAACTATCGCGCTGACGCGACGCTGGACGAGTACCTGAAACAGGCGGGAATCGTTGGCATTGAAGGAATCGACACGCGGGCGCTCGTTCGCCGGATTCGTATCCATGGGGCGATGACTGGGATTCTTTCAACGGTCGATCTTGACGACGAATCGTTGATTGACAAGGCAAACAGCAGCCCGGAACTGGTTGGACAAGATTTGGTCCAAGACGTGATGCCGGAATCAACGCGTGAATGGACCGAAGGGCTGGCCGAACTCGTCAAGGATCGGGTGACTCCGGGTTATGATGGCATTCACGACGAACCGGTTGTTGGCGACGATGCACCACATGTCGTCGCGATTGATTACGGAATGAAATGGAATATCCCGCGGCATCTGCGGCAGATGGGTTGCCGGGTGACGATCGTGCCGGGGACGGCGAGCGCCGAAGAAATCCTCGCGTTGAATCCCGATGGCGTGTTTCTCTCAAACGGTCCCGGCGATCCGCGTCCATTGGACTATGCAATTGATACGATTCGAGGATTGTTAGGTCAAAAGCCAGTTTTCGGTATCTGTCTGGGACTGCAACTGCTCGGGCTGGCCTGTGGCGGTGAAATTTTTAAGCTGAAGTTCGGGCACCGTGGAGCCAATCAGCCTGTCTTGAACAAGGACACCGAGCATGTTGAAATCACAACGCAAAACCACGGATTCGCGCTCGATGCCAACTCGCTGCCGAGCAACATCGAGGTCACTCACGTGAACCTCAACGACCGAACGGTCGAAGGAATTCGGCATCGCGATTTTCCGGTTTTCGGGGTCCAATATCACCCGGAAGCATCGGCCGGGCCGCACGACAGTCACTATCTGTTCGATGTCTTTCGGACAATGTTGCTCTGTTAGCATTGCCGCGTTAGATTGAGCCGACAGTGCGAATGTCGCCGGAGTCACAAGACATCGGGAAATTCTGTTTCTTCCACTGCCCGAAGTCTTGCGACTCCGGCTACGTGTCTTCCAAAGTTTTGTCAAAAGGATGCTCCGTAATGGCAACCGAGCGAACTCTGATTCTGTTTAAACCCGACGCCGTCCAAAGACGACTCGTTGGTGAACTTTATGGCCGACTCGAAAACAAGAGCCTCAAAATTGTCGGATTAAAAATGCTGCAGGTCACGCCGGAATTGGCGAAGCAGCATTATGCCGAGCACGTTGAAAAGCCGTTCTATCCGGGACTTGAGCAATTCATCACGAACGGTCCTGTTGTTGCGTTGGTCGCGGAAGGACCGGAAGCGATCTCGGTGGTGCGGGCCATGTTGGGACCAACCAATGGGCGAGAAGCACCGGCTGGCACAATCCGCGGTGACTTCGGAGTCAGCCGCCAATTCAATCTCGTGCATGGAAGTGATCGTGCGGAAGCCGCCGAGCGAGAGATTGGAATCTACTTTTCACCGGAAGAATTGATCGACTATGCCGGTACGCTGGACGGCTGGGTTTGCGCTGATGACGAAAAGTAGTTGCGGCCCGATTCACACCTTGTCCATGAACTGAGACGGGACGGAAACGATGACTCGATTGACGACTTTGCTTGCCGTCCTGTGCCTGTGCAGCGGTTCGATTCTTCAAGCGGCCGAACGCAATATCATCTTCTTTATCACCGACGACGAGAGTCCCACGTTGGGCTGTTATGGAGATTCGATCGCGGTGACCCCCAATATCGATACCCTCGCGGCCGACGGGACGTTGTTTCGAAATGCTTTCGCCACAACCGCCAGTTGTAGTGCCAGCCGCTCGGTCGTGATGTCGGGATTGCACAATCACAAGAACGGTCAGTACGGCCATCAGCACGCGTATCACAAATTTGCATCGTTTTATGACGTCGTCAGCCTGGCGTTGCCGCGCGTCATTGCGAATGCGGGTTACCGAACGGCTCAGATTGGCAAGTACCACGTCGCTCCCGAAGAGGTTTATCATTTCGAGAAGTACATCAAGGGAAACGGACGCAATGCCGTGCAGATGGCGGAACAGGCAAAGGACTTCATCACCGCCAAGACGGACGACCGACCGTTCTTTTTGTACTTCGGAACCAGTGACCCACATCGTGGCGGCGGCATCGACAAGACTTCGGAACTGGAATTGAAACCCGATCTGTTCGGAAACCGCCCCGAACGTGGCTCACATCAAGGCGTCGAAGAAGTCTTTTACGATCCGGCTAAAGTACCGATTCCGCCGTTTCTGTCCGACACGCCGGAAACGCGTGAAGAGTTGGCTCAGTATTACCAGTCCTGCTCGCGTATTGACCAGGGACTAGGACGGCTTGTCGAAATCCTGAAGGAAGCCGACTTGTACGACAAA
>CAUZVF010000597.1:0-4642 GCA_963582955.1 Planctomycetota bacterium | reverse complement strand
ATACTGGTCGCCGACGACCCGGCCACGCCACACTACGTCGCAATCTACGGAGGCAAACTGACAGGCTATCGAGCGACGGCCGAAAAGGTTATGAATCTCGTTCAACGCTCGTTGCCGACCAGAAAACCGATTGCGACAACTGACCGAATCGAATTGATCGGTTGATTAGACTGCGAATGAAGTGTGAAGCCACCACCGCGTTGTCTAACATTAAGCCAATGGCGACTGTGTGCTGCTCGTATTTGTCGATTTGTTGTTTCCTTGCACGCATTTTGCTGAAAGAAAAATGTGATGACAGAAATATCCGGTGTCTTGTGACAAAGCAACGAAACTAATAGAGGAATTCGCAACGATGGGACGATTGACCATTTTCTTTCTGGCAATATCCGTTGCATTGATTGGCTGCGGCACACCGGCTGCGACTCCCGAAATTTCCGTTGGCGAGAATCGGGACGTGGGAAAGGTTGCCGCCGTTTCCCACAGAGCGGGCGACTGGCCGTGGTGGCGTGGGCCAGCGGGGAATGGCATTGCTGGGCAGTCCGAGATTGTTCCCGTCAAGTGGAGCGAAAGCGACAATGTGGTCTGGAAAGCCAATCTTCCCGGACGCGGGCACTCGTCACCAACTGTGGTGGGAAACCGCATCTTTCTGACGACGGCCAATAAGAGCCAACAAACGCAATCGGTTCTGTGTCTCGATCGCAAAACTGGTGACTTGGTGTGGTCGACGGAGGTCAACAAAGGCGGCCTTCCACCTAAGATCCACAATAAGAACACACACGCGACTCCGACCGTCGCTTGTGACGGCAATCGGCTGTTCGCGTCATTCTGCAATCACGATTCGATTCAAGTGACGGCGCTGGATCTCGATGGAAACCAATTGTGGCAACAGACGGTTGGGCCGTTCCAGCCGCGGTCCTACAAATACGGATACGCCGCGTCGCCGGCGATCCATGAATCGTTTGTCGTGATTGCCGCCGATTATGATGGCGGAGGCTATTTGGCGGCATTGTCGCGCGGCGATGGCGCGATCGCCTGGCGAAAGTCGCGGCCCGCGAAACTCAGTTATTCGTCACCGGTGATTACGAACATTGCCGGCCGGGACCAATTGCTGATCAGTGGATGCGATTTGGTTGCGGGCATCGATCCCAACACGGGCGACGAAATTTGGTCGATTCCCGCAACGACAATGGCGACATGTGGATCATTGGTGTGGGACGGCGACTTGGTTTTCGCCAGCGGCGGCTATCCCAAAGCCGAGACTGTTTGCGTGCGAGCCGACGGCAAAGGAGAAATCTTGTGGCGCAATCGGACCAAATGCTATGAGCAATCGATGCTGGCCCACGACGGTTTCGTTTATGCGGTTGACGATGGCGGTATCGCGTATTGCTGGAAGGCCGATGACGGAACACAGAAATGGCGGCATCGCTTGAGCGGCCCGATCAGTTCGTCTCCGGTGCTGGCGGGCGGCAACATCTATCTGACGAACGAACGCGGGACAACATTCGTGTTCAAAGCCGATCCCGAAAACTTCGAGTCGGTCGCCGAAAATCGACTCGGCGAAGAGGGTTTTGCGACGTTGTCAATTTGCAGCGGTCAGATCTTCATACGAACAACGATCGGACGCGGCCAGGGGACGCTGTATTGCATCGGCAGAAACGGTGAAGCCAATCCGTGAGTGCATGCTGGAGAAATCTGTTGGCTTGGAGGATTCAATTATCCACCGAGAAGAATCCGCCCCCCGAAGAGCCACCTCCCCTGACACCCATGGAATTCAGACCGTTTGGTTTGGCGCCGGGCGGGACAAGTGAATGTAAAAAGAGCACGACTTGTTTGCGTTGTTTGCGCTTCAGCGATTTAAAGGCCGCAGCAGTGCGTTTGGCTTCACCATCGTGCATCAAGATTGCCGTTTCCAGGCTAGCGGCGCGACCGTCGTGCAGGTAGGGGGCTGAATCACGCACACCCCACAGCGGCGGAGTTTTCCATTCTTGGCGAATGTTGGTTGTTGCCTTGGCCAAGATTTCATCAGTCGAGACCCCATAGTACCCATTCAGATTGACCGCGTCCTCTCGAGATAATTCCGGCATTGCAGCCAGCGGATCGGCCAGCCTTCGGCCCATGTCATGTAAGAGCAGATCGCTGAAAATCCCCTTGGCGGGTCCCAAGTCTCGCCTGTGGCAGTCAGCACATCCAATCTTGTTGAACTGCTTTTCTCCAGCCATCGCCAACTTGGAATCTTCTAAGTGAAGGTTTTTCACCGGTTCCGGAGCTGGCAAACTGGCGACGAATGTTGTCAAAGCATCGCACTGCTCTTGAGTCAAGTCGATCTTGGCAGCCCCGCCAATCTGAAAAAATCCGCTACCACGGCGGCCTGAGCGAACTGCATTGACCGGTTTCGGATTCTCGAGCGGATTCTCGTTTTGCCGATGCCTGGGAACACCCAATCCCAACTCGGCCGCACATGCGGATTCCACGAACTCTTGCAGCGACGCGATTTGGCCGCGCCAGCCAAATCTTCCGACGGAGCCCTTGGTGGTCTGTGGGACTCGGCCGCTAATCCCACGGCGGTCGTTCTTTTGCTTCTCGGCAGCTTCAATTAAAACAGAATCTGGAATCGAATCGATCATCCCCGCGCCAAACAATGCCGGCGTGTTGCGCTGAGTCATTTGGACGCGTACTTTGGAGACCGTTCGAAACAACGATGTCGTCGTGAATTTCTCGCGGTCATCGATGTTCAACAATTTATTGCGCCAAACATTATATTTGGCGAGCGACCCGGCCGCGTCTCGGCCGAACCGGTGCAAGATCAAATTCTTGCTGCCCGCACCAAAATCAGGATGCACCCGCTGGACAATACGATCGAATGACGAGCGCCGAGCCAACCCACGGGATCTGGGACTTACGACGCTTAGCAAGTCGACATTCTTTAGCAGCGGGCCAGCACCACCGACGCCTCCTAGATTGTGGCATCCGACGCATGAAACATCGTTGTACATCGGCCCCAAACCATCGCTCGTTGTCGTGCGAGGCGGCTTCTTCAGCCAGTCGCGTTCAAATAATTCTCGCCCCTCGGCAATTTGCTTGGTTCGGTCGACCGGCGGCTTTGCCGTCGTTTTCTCGTCGCCAGCCACATGTTTTGACGAAATGCACATCAACGCCATAAACAAGGACGCACAACCGAGCGATCGCAAGGTGGTTGGTTTCATTTCGGAATCCTGTATTGGCAGCCAACGTTCCGTGACAAATGGAGAGATCAGTTTCTACAACTGTGTATTGTAACGTCTTCAGTTTGAACCGAACAAAGAAATATTGGATTTCGTGCCGCAGTATTTTCGTGGGATTTCACGGAATGAGATTTCTCCGATGATTGTGCTGAATCGCTGTGTTACTCTGGAACAGTGACAGCATCAGACTTACGCGAGAGGAAAAACGCGTGTCGCAATCCAAAAAACGTTGGTTAGTCGGTTCCGTCGTGTTATCGGGACTGATGCTCGTAATGGATAGCCGGTCGGCGGACGACCAAGTCGGCTCACTTTCGGCACGTCGCATGCCACTGCCGGCTCGTTTGGACGACATCACGGCACCGAACTTGGCCGGCCGCGTCGCGGAAGTCGCGATTCACCGCAAGTTACAAACGCAAGTCAGTGTCGAATTTGACAAGACGCCACTGACCGAAGTGCTTAAGCGGCTAGTCATCAAGGGCGAAATTCCGCTCTATATCGACCAGGAAGGACTCCGCGAAGACGGCATCGCGCCAGATGAGCCAATCACCGAGACTTTGAAGAATGTAACGATCGAACAAGCGTTGAATCTTATCCTCGAACCGTTGGGCTTAACTTGGCTGATTCAATACGAGGTTTTGAAAATCACAACGATGCTCGCCGCGGAAGATCCCGTTAATTTTATTACGGTTGCATACAACGTCGCGAATCTCGGACGGTTTCTACCTTCTGCGCAGGATCGCGACACAGATTCGGATGTAGTGATTGATGATGGCGCTCAACTGCTCGACATGATCATGGAGCAGACACGCGGGCCGTGGGAGGAAATCGATGGGACCGGCGGAGTTTTGGAATTGGTGAACGACGTTCTGATTGTCCGACAGACGCAACGGGTCCACACCGAAGTCGCGTCGCTGATTCGAATACTCCGGCTGTGCTTGAGCAAGGAAATGCGAGGCCGCTCAGCCGCGGTGCGTGCCTTGGACTATCCCGTGGAAACCGACAAGCGCATCCGCGCTGTATTACGTCGCCAAACCAGTGTGATATTCACAAACACACCCGTGAAGTCTGTAGTCGCTGAATTGGCCAAATCGTATGAAATTCCGATTCGAATCGACGTCGAAGCATTACGAGAAGATGGCATAGCACTGGAAGAACCAATTAAGATTCGTCTTGCGAAGATCACGCTTGCAGCGGCATTGAAAGTGATGCTGGAACCGTTCCATCTTGTCGCGGTCGTCGACCAAGGTTTCTTGAAAATAACAACGACGATTGAGTCGGAAAGCCCGGACAGCCGGTACATCATAGTTCATAACGTCACCGACCTGGATGACGCGGGTTACGGCGGGCCTCAACTGATGGACGCCGTAATGAATTGCACAAGCGGTCTATGGCCGTTGCATGAGGGGGACGTCGGAGAGATA
>CAUZVF010000596.1:0-4645 GCA_963582955.1 Planctomycetota bacterium | reverse complement strand
CGAATTTTGCCTTTCTCGCCTTCGATGATCAGCTCGTTCTTGCCGCTGGTCAGATTGATCGAGCGGCCGTTTTCAAACGTCATCGTCGCATCGAACGTTTGAGCGACGTTAAAGCAGTTCTCGTCCTTGTTGAACGTACCTGTTCCTTCGATGGTCGCTGGGCCGGTGTTTTCAAATCCCAGTGCCCACATGGCGATGTCGGTGTGGTGGACTCCCCAGTCGGTCACCTGGCCGCCCGAGTATTCCTGCCACCAGCGAAAATGATAGTGCGTTCGCTCTTTGATGTAGGGAGTCATCGGAGCCTGTCCCAGCCACATTTCCCAATCGAGATGGGCGGGCGGATCAGACTCTTTGAACGGGCCGCCTTTTTTTACCGTGCCGACGGACGAAAGCGCTTTGAGATTCTCGCCCAACCGCCCGCTGCGCGCGATGGCGATGGCTTTCAAAAAGTAGTGATTGTATTCGCTGCGCTGCTGTGTGCCGACTTGGAAGACCTTCTTGGTTTCCTTGGCAACTTTGCAAATTTGTTTGCCTTCGTCGATCGTCAGCGTCAACGGTTTCTCACAATAAACATCTTTGCCCGATTTCATGGCTTCGATGGCGATCTTGACGTGCCAGTGGTCGGGCGTTCCAATCGTGACAACGTCGATGTCTTCGCGTTCCAGAATCTTGCGATAGTCTTGTGTCGTCCCGCAACGGCTCTCGTACGTTGATGCGAAATTCTCAGCATGCTGCTTGTCGACATCGCAACAGGCGACCATGTTGCCCAGCGTGCCGGCTTGGTGTCCAATCCCCGATCCCCGACCGCCATTACCAATCGCCGCGACATTCAGCCGTTCGTTCGGTGAGTCTTGGGCAACCGCCGTGTCACTGGTCCACAGATACGGCATTGTCACGGCACCGGCGGCGAATGCGGATGATGTTCTTAGAAAGTCGCGGCGTGTCGTGTTGGCGGCCATGCTTGGTCTCCTGGCAATGGGAACAATCTAACTTGGTTCTTGAAATAACAAAAACTCACTTTACATGCAACATTCGCGAAACGGTTAGCGGGGGCCAGGAACCTGACGGTTCCCGCTAGCCTGGTGCTTTGAGTTTCATTGCTCATGGCTAGCGGGAACCGTGAGGTTCCTGGCAAAAACGGATAATTGTCCGACTCGTCATTTAACTTGACGCAACAATGCCGTCGGTAACGTGAGTGCCATTGGGCTATCGTCACCGAATCGATAATCATGATTATGAAGACATCGGCGTTTCCGTTGGACGGAAGTCGCGCGGACGTCCCTATTTGATGTACTCGCGCGGAGTCACAATGCATTCAAAAGGTCGAATTCCTACATTTTGATCGATTCTGATTCCCGACACTTCAACTCAACGATTCTCACCGAAAGTGAAAAAAACGGATGTATTCTTGTTGTTAGACTAGATAATTTGCGTAAAATACATAGATTGTTGCCTCTCTGGGCCTTGACCAGAAAAGAGGCTGGCCAATGTTACTGTCATAAGGACTTGGAAGAATGCTCTCAGAACCGAACGTGGTCGTATTTCTCGACTTTGGTGACGCTTGCCAGAATCAACGCAATGAATTCGCCAACGAACTGGCTATTCACGACTGGGTACGTTTTCCTAAAGCCGCGAATTCATTTTGTACGCGGTTTTTGAACAACCCGTCGGATTCGACGATTGTCAGGTCGAGTGAATCCGACATCGACACGGTCGCCAACCACGTTGGCTTGGACGATTGGTCGGCTGTGTGCGTGTTGTCGGATTGAAGATGGCAGGCCGGCCCAACTGGTGATGACTGGGTTCAAGCGTCGTCCGATTGAGTGCCGGGCGTCGTTCCCGCGGTGAAACAGATACTGGCCGCAGCAGCGAAACATAGAGTCAAATCGAGTTCGTTGATGTGTTTCGAAGCTATGTGGTACACCTGGAAATCGGGATGCGCCGCCCGATCTGCCGGAGTAATCATCTCGACCAACGGCTGATAGATCCAAATGTAATCAGCGATCATCAACATCAGTGCCGAAATCAGCAGAGCCAGTGCGATCCGGCTGCGCAACTTCGAGAGCGAGCGGTGGTTCCGGGCGACGAACAGACACGCAATCGCAACGATGACCAACGTGAACCCAAACGCGTAATAAGCGGGAAAACGGGTCGTCGCCAGCGTGTTCTTGATTGTCGAGTCGAATACCGGCGAAACCTGCTCGCGGATACTGGTTACCACATACAGCGCCGCCGCTCCGACCCAACCCGCCAGAGAAATTCGGGCAATCATCAAGCATAAACTCTGCACTACTTCAAAACTCCCGTCTCTTTCATTTTCTCGCCACTCACTATTCTTGCCCGAGTCGCATCATCGCTGGGCGAGAGAATCAACGTGATTGTCAATTGTAACGACAATCGTAACAATCGATGATTGTGGGCCAAATCTCTGCGCACTTCACCAAATCTCTGGGCACTTCAAATAAGATGATTTGATGCTTCACGAGATTACAGGGCAATCATCGTATGCTGAAACGAGATTCCATGTCTGTGAGGAAAGATGTTTCGTATTTCACTCATGTCCTTGGCGTAACCGACTGTTTTGGGGCAGATCATGCTAATTGAATCGTGGGCCGACGTAATCCACATCCGAATTTGCTCTCGATTCGCGTGCATTCTGGCCATTTGGTCCGTCGGTATTTCTCAAATTGGCGCCGCTGACCCATCGACGGATAAACCGCTCAAGAGTCCGCTCTCGGCCGAGGATTCACTCATGCGGTTTCACTTGCATCCCAAACTGAAAATTGAACTCGTCGCCGCCGAACCGGAAGTTGTCGACCCAGTCGCGATCGCGTTTGACGCCGACGGACGCATGTGGGTTGTCGAAATGCGGGATTACCCGAACGGCCCGGCCAAAGGACAACCGCCAAAGTCACGCATCAAAATCCTGGAAGACACCGACAACGATGGCCGTTACGAAAAGGTGACGATCTTTGCCGACCAGCTTCTGTTTGCCACGGGACTGCAACCGTGGAAAGGCGGCGTCATCGTCACTCTGGCCGGAGACGTTTATTGGATGAAAGACACCGACAACGACGGCAAAGCCGACATTCGCGAACACTGGTTTACCGGCTTCAAACAAGACAACCCTCAATTGCGAGCCAATCATCCCACGTTTGCGTACGACAATCACATCTATCTTGCCAGCGGAATCCGAGGTGGCTCGGTGATTGCCGTGAAAGAAGAATGGAAGACGGACGCGAAACCCGTTTCAGTCAGCGGACGCGATTTCCGTTTCGATCCGCTGACCGGAAAATACGAAGCCATTTCAGGCAACGGCCAGTTCGGCATGACGTTCGATGACTTTGGCAACCGATTCGTATGCAGCAACCGCAATCCGTGCATGCACGTCGTCTTGGAAGACCGTTACATCAAACGCAACCCTCATCTGGCGGTAAAGAGTGTCGTTCACGACGTATCACCCGCCGGAGCCAACTCGCGCATCTATCCGATCAGCAAATTCTGGACAACATCGACTCTGCACGAAGGCCAATTCACGGCCGCCTGTGGAGTGACCATCTTCCGCGGCGACCTGCTGCCGAAGGAATTCCTTGGAAACAGCTTCACCTGCGATCCCACAGGAAACTTGGTGCATCGCGACGTTCTGATTCCCATGGGAGCCACCTTTACCTCGAAACCCGGCCGCAAAAAGATCGAGTTCCTCGCTACCCGCGACGAATGGTGCCGCCCCGTCAACCTGTCAAATGGCCCCGACGGAGCGCTGTATGTCGTCGACATGTACCGCGCCGTTGTCGAGCATCCACAATACATGCCCGACGAACTGAAGAACCGCCCTGACCTGACTTTGGGAAACGACCGAGGCCGCATCTATCGCATTGTCCCAGCCGATAACACTGGGCGACGACCCAGTTTTCAACCTCTTTCAAAATTCTCGTCTATCGCGCTGACCGGACTGTTGGCTCATCCCGATGCGTGGCACCGTGAAACGGCCCAACGATTATTGATCGAAAGACAAGATAAATCGGCCGTCAAGCAACTCGAACAGATGGTTTGGAAGAGCACAAACATCAGCACGAAAACTCCGCAAGGACAAATTCACGCCTTGTGGACTCTGAATGGACTCGACAGCTTGCCAATGTCCAGCATCCATCGTGCGAGAATCGACAGTTCGCCGCGTGTTCGCGAACACGCGTCTCGATTAGCGGAACCGTGGATTCGCGAACACAAGATGACAGCAACAACCGGCGCAAATCCGGAATACGACGCGCGGCAGCGATTCCAAATGGCGTTGACTCTTGGCGAAGCGGGTTCCGCTACCGATTTGTCTGCGTTGAGAAAAATCGCGTGGGAAGGCAAGACCGATCCGTGGACGCGGCTTGCCGTTTTCAGTTCAATCCCCGCCGCACCAGTAACAGACGGCGGGATGATTCCGATGCTGCTGATGCAGCAACTACTTTACAAACTTGAGCAATCTCCCCCGGAATCTCTGCCACTGTTTCGCGAATCATTTACGTTGATTGGCTCGCGCAATAACGCCGACGAACTGGCACTCGCAAGTGCGTATGCCCTACTCGTCCACCCCGACAGCTCGCCTGACGACATCCGACTGCGCATGGAATGTCTCGTTGGCCTCTGTCACGGACTT
>CAUZVF010000595.1:0-4646 GCA_963582955.1 Planctomycetota bacterium | reverse complement strand
ATCGCGTCCAACAACGATTCGGCGGGGATACGTTTGACTTGGTAGTAGCTGAAGAACCGCCGGTCGCCCACATTCGCCTCGGTCGGCTGCGAATCTAGCTGGTAAAGTCGCGAGACCATAATGGCCCGGATCAGTTGCTTCAAATCGAATCGGTTTCCGGTGAAATGTTCAGCCAGAGCATGCATCAAAGCCACGTTGGTCGGCGGATTCGTCGAACGCAGGTCGTCGACGGGATTCACCAGCCCGCGGCCCAATAGGTAACTCACGTATCGATTGACGACCGATTGAGCGAAATACTGGTTGTCCTTCGACGTCAGCCAGCCGGCAAATGGAATGCGGATATCGAGCGGATGGCTGATTGATTCGCCATCCAAATGAGTGGCCTTCGTCGCGGGATTCGGTTGGACGGTGACGACCGTCTCGCGGCCGAACAGTCCGAACTCCTCGCTATTCTTCGACCGCACCTGCGAGAAGAACTGTCCGAAGTTGTTGTAATCACTCTGGCTGTACTTCTCGAATGGATGGTGATGGCATTTTGCACATTCCAGCCGAATGCCGAGAAACAACTGGGCGGTCGATTCCGTCAACAGCGACGCGTTGCTGTTAATGCGGTAATAATTGGCCGGCCCGTTCTTATAGATCGAGCCTTTCGCGGTCACCAACTCGGTGACAAATTTGTCAAACGGTTTATTGACGCGGAACGATTCCTTAATCCAGTTGTGCATGGCCCACATACCCTGTTCGCCAACTTTGTTGCTGCTGTTGCGGATCAGATCGGACCACTTCAAGGCCCAATAGGCGGCGTACTGGTCGTTGTAAATGTCGAGATTCGAATCTCCCGTCAGTCCCAGCAATTGATCGATCAGCTTTTCTCGCTTGTTCGCTTCTTTCGATGCAAGGAACGCGACCGTTTCGTCAATGGTGGGAAGCGTGCCGATACAGTCGAGAAACGCGCGACGCAGAAAAGTGGCGTCGTCGCACAGTCCCGATGGTTCGATCCGCAATTCGCGAAACTTCGCGACGGCCAATTCATCGACGAAGTTGTTGTTCTTCCAGCCTGCCAGTTGAATCGGCTTGTCGTACGGAGCGACAAACATCGCGATTTGTGCCTGTCCTTCAAACCGCACCATGATCGGAGCCTGTCCTTCCAGGCTTGCCGTCACCATTCCATCGACATTCACCGACAGCATGGCTTCGTCCATCGAATCGTACTTGGCCAATGCGGTGACGTCCTGAACCGACCCGTCGCTGAATTCCGCGTCAACTCGAAGCTGCTGAGTCGTTCCGAGTTTGGCGACTCGCCGCGTTGGCGTGACAGTTAGCTTTGTGACTTTGGCTGCCTTTCCGGGACCCGGTGCGCCGTTGGCAATCCAAGCTTTGAGAACTTCGTAATCGACCGAGCGTTTTTTCAGCCGCAACCCGCCTCCGTGAGGCATTTGCATTGTCGGCTTCCGCAAGAACAGGCTCTTGTCGGGATCGATCATGTTCAACCGTCGTTGACGTCGATCGCGAACGATGGCCGTGCGATCGGGCGACGGTTGGAATCCAAACACCGACAATTTGAAGCCACCCTTGCCGAACTGGCTGGCATGGCAAGCTCCCATGTTGCAACCGTGCTTGCTGAGGATCGGGCTCACGTGCTCGCGAAATCCGATCTTTGGTTGTTCGACAACGCCGGCAACCTTGATCGGGACGTTGCGAGCAACTCCTTCCACCGAGACCTTGACGGTTGCTTCGCCATTCGAAACCGCCAGAATCCGACCGGTTTCGCTTACTGTCACGACCGCTGGATTCGAACTCGAATACGTCGCCGCGTGCGTGTAATCGTCCGTTCGATCCGTGACTTGTTTCGAAGCATCCACCGCGCGGACAACCAATTGAGTCCGCGTGAAGTTGCCGTTCAACTCGACTCTCTCGGGAAACACGCGAAACTCGTCAGCCATTGCCGGTTCGCTGACGAAAAGGAAAGCCAACGAAACCAGACTGACTGAAATACAACATTGAAACGCACGTTTCACTCGCGGGAGGGACAACATCGAGGCCTCCTGGCAGGGATGAATGTCAAGACGTGCGGAATCGGATGATTCCGAAAGGCGGGACGTCACACGCAATGGCACTTAATTATTACCTATGGAATTCGCCGATTCTACTCCAATGCCGTCGCATTCATCAACAAGCGTTGATTTATCCTGGCCTTGCATTAAAATCAAGAGTCCATCCAAACTACGTGGCTGAGTTAAGAGTTACAGCGACTCGGCTATCCTGCCCAACACTGAATCCACTGACGGAGAGCAACTGATGTTGAACTTCCTCCCTGGAACCACAAGCGACTGCGAACGAGTTACCCGCCGCAGCTTCCTGCAAGTCGGAGCGTTAGGCGGATTGGGACTGTCGCTGCCAATGGCATTGGCAGCGCAGAAGGCGGCTGCCGAAAGCGGAAAATCAACATCCGAAAACAACTGCATCTTGATCTGGACACAGGGCGGAACCAGCCATCACGACACGTTCGATCCCAAGCCGGATGCTCCGGCCAATGTGAAGGGTGAATACGGAGTCATCAATACGGCTCTCCCTGGAATTCAATTCACCGAAATCTGCCCGAACATGGCGAAAGCGGCCGACAAGTACGCTCTGCTGCGAGGTTGGAATCCCCGCAACGGCAGCCACGGCACGGCCGATCAGTGGGTCATGTCCGGACGCCGTTTCAACGCGGCGATGCCCTATCCCACTTACGGTTCCGTGTTGTCTTACACAAAGGGCTTTAAGACCGCTCTGCCGCCGTTCGTGCAATTGGGGAGTTCAATCGATCGCCGCTACGGAGGCGGAACGGCCGGAATCCTGGGTCTCGAACACAATCCGTTCGAGATGTTGGCCGATCCGAACGCCAAGAAGTTCAACGTCCGCGACATCACTCCGCCGCAAGGCATCACGATGAGCCGCGTCGAGCGGCGACGGAAAATGCTCTCCGTCATCGACAAGTTGCAGCGGAAGGTCGAACTGCAGCAGGACAAGCTGGACGCTCTGGACGAGCACTTCAAAGCGGCGTTGAACATGATCACCGCGCCCGAAACGAAAAAGGCGTTCGAAATCGAAAAGGAAGACCCGAAACTGCGAGACCGCTACGGTCGCAATAAGTTTGGTCAGAGTTGCCTGTTGGCGCGCCGTTTAATCCAGTCGGGAGTCCGCTTTGTGACCGTCACCGACGGCGGTTGGGACACACATCAGAACAACTTCAAGACGCTAAAGAACAACCGCATTCCACCGGTTGACAAGGCCTTGCCGTCGCTTTTGGCCGATCTGGAAGAACGCGGCATGCTCGACAACACACTGGTTTGTTGGTTTACCGATTTCGGCAGGACACCAAAGATTAACTCGGCCAGTGGCCGCGACCACTGGGCCAGCACCGGCTTCGCCATCATGGCCGGCGCCGGAGTTCCCGCCGGGCATGTCCTGGGAGCCACCGATGCGGAAGGCGGATACGTCGCGAAAGACGAATACTGGAGCGACGATATCGCCACGACCGTCTACCACAAGCTGGGCATCCCCGAAGACCTAATCGCCCGCGCCCCCGACGGCCGCCCCGTCCGCTTGATCGAAGGCCGACCAATCCGCGAGTGGATTTGAATCGAGCCTTCTTTCTACGATTTGTCAGATTGATGAGCGCTTGACACCTTCGGCAATCTGGTTGAGTCCAACAACTTCCGCTCGTCCATCGGATTCCTCAACCACGTCGCAGATCATCTTGAACGTTTCGAACTTTGGGTCTTCGACGACCATGCACGACGGGTGGCAGAGGAAGTCGTAGACTCCGCCGGTTTCGATGGCCCATTCGACTGATTGGCGGATGGCTTTTAGGAAGTACTCGCGTTTCCAGAATGTGCTGCGGAAAGCGGTGACGTCGCTGATGGGGCTCATCGGGATTTCGATCAGGCCGCTGGGGTAGACGAAAGGTTGTGCTTCGACCTGGGCTTTGACGATCGATTTGTAGACTTCGTCGCCTGGTTCTTGTTTCGGTTCGCCGCGTTTATGGGGTGGGTATTTGCTGCTGACCCATTTGAAACCCAGATCCAACAACATTTTCTGGATATCTGGCCGCTCGGACAGTCCTTTGTAGAAGCCGCCGGGCGTGCGGAAGCCGACCGGAGTGATCCCAGCGCGTCGCTTCATCGCGGTTGTTGTGACTGCGATGTTGTGGCGAATGACTTCGGCGGCGGACTTGCCTTTGACCAACCACGGCGATCGTTGAAACCGAAACTGCGTTTTTTCCGGAGTCGTCGCCAACACGTTGACGTGATCGTAGGTGTGATTGCCAATCGGATGTCCGTCTTCGGCGATCTGTTGCAACCATTCGACGTTGGCTTGTTCCAACACACGGCCGACGCAGAACGAGTGAATCACGCCACCGCGTTCCTTGACCAACTTCGCGGCCTGCACCGTGTACTGTTTGGTGGCTTCGTCAAGGTTACCTTTCTGAAAGTCCCACTCCATCATGCCACGCTTCGGATAATGACGGCTCATTTCCAGATCGAGCGTGATGGCGATCAGCGCTTTCTTGTCCGACTTCCGCCGCTGAGCAAACCCCGCAGCAGCACCCATCGTCGTGGCAACGGCACCGGCCAGGAATGCTCGTCGTGAGTATGGCTTCG
>CAUZVF010000594.1:0-4667 GCA_963582955.1 Planctomycetota bacterium | reverse complement strand
TGCTCGCGGCGAATCGCCAATCGATAAACCAGTTCGGGACTGCCTCGGGATTCAAAGTATTTGTCGCGGAGCGAAACCCGGTACTTTCCGTCAGCCGGAACCGTGAACTTGTACGCTGGATCGTCGGTCAGCGTATCAAAGTGGTTCGCGTACAGATTTGTTCCGACATCGTCTTGTAAAGTCAAACGTTTGACGCCAGTTTCTTTGCCGTCTTTGTCGACTTGAACTTGGTCGACGATCAAAACGGGATCAATCTGCTTTCCGTCTCGGTGCGCGTAAACCTCGATCCAGTAGACCTCTTTGGCTTTGACCTGAAATTCCACGAAATCGACATCCGCCCGCTGTTGGAACTGGCCAACATATTCCGCCGGTACGGTGATCTTCTGAGCCTTATCAGCCGTGTCGTTCGGTTCCTGTTCCAAAATAACCGGAGCCGACGCGAATCGAATAAAAATTGGATTCGACGCACCATTGGGCGAGTTGAGAATGTAAGAGATGCCGTCCGTATTGGCTTCGGTCGCGGTCAGGTTTCCGATGGCTTCGAGCGTCGTTGTATCTTTGGGAAGTTTCAAGCTGATCGGCAGCTTTTGGAGTTCCCGGCCGTCAATCTTGACTCCAGCGGGAATTCCACCGGGTAGATTACGGCCATACAACGTGTAACGCTGCGTTACACCGGCAACTCCCGATGACGGCAGCACATAATCGATGTAGGGAGACGTCTGCACCGACAAACGATATCCGTAGTCGACGCTTCCAGCGAAAGCGTAGTCATAGAGTTTGACGAAGTACTCGCCATCTTCCGGAAGCACAACATCAACCACCGTTTCGCGATTGAAACGATGTGGCGAATAGCCCAAACGCCGCCCTCGGATCGAGTGAACTTCCAGTTCCGGCCGCAACCGCGAATCAATCCGTTGCGCCTGGCACACAACTAAAATACGTTGGCCTTTCTTGCCCTGAAACTTGAAGAAATCAAGATCCGCGGCACCGTTCACTTGGCCGTTGACGACCGTGTCGATTTCGACGGGCGTTGCTTGCTCTTTCGAATTGTTGCCTTCCTTTTCACGGATTTCGGGCCGCGTTCCGACAACAAACGAGCGGGGGTTTGTCATGCCGAAAAAGCCAGCAGCCCGCACTTCGTAAACACCGGGTTTGACCGACTTGTCGATTGTCACCGTGAATTGATTGGCAATCGGAACGGCCTTGCCATTCTGTTGCTGAGTCTTCTGGACCGCCTTGATGCCGGGATCGTTGAAGATCAGCCGGTTGATATCATCAGCATCGGCGACATTCGTCAGAGCAAAATCGACCGACTCGCCAGCCTGCCCACCCATTGGAAACGTGGCATACAGCCGAGCTTGCGGTAATTGCGCCTGAACGATCGCCGTCGAACCAACGATTGCGAGTCCCGCGACGAATGTGCAAACGCGCGATGTGAATCGCATGATTCTCCCCCTTCAGAAGTCTCGGTCTGTCGCTTTTCGTTGATGACGGACGTCGTACCAATCGCTCCGTCTGACAATCCGATGGATGCGGTGTGAGTTTTCGTTTATTGGTCGCCGACCTGATCCTTGGCCAAGCAGCCGATTTTACGATTTATGGCGGGGATTGCCCTTGTTCCATGGTAACCATCCCTGTATCCCACGAAAAAGAACAAGTTGGGGTTGGTATGCGCTTTTTGACTCAGAGGGGAAGAGCCTAATCGAAACAGACGGCGAGCAATCCTGTTGCTCGCCGTCGTGAATCGCTTAATGGTTGAACAAAAATTCTTTCGTGTTGATCAATGCCCAGACAATGTCTTCGTAGGCGATCTTGGGATTCTTCTCATGCTTGGCCACATGAGCCGTCGCAATCTTCAATTCATCAGCATTCGGCTCGCGCGAATAGACCCAGCGATACAGTTCGCGAATCTTCACGTCGGCCGTGCGCTCTTTATCGTTGGCCAGTAACGCGGCTCGTCCCGATCCGTTGGCGATTTTCCCTTGCACTTCGGAACTGTTAAGAAGGTGCAGACTCTGAGCAAGGTTGGCTTCCTGCGATCGCTCGCATTCACAAGCCGTGTCACCTTGGGGCTGGCCAAACACTTTCAAGAAGTACGTACCAACCTGCGGGTCAGGAAGCTGGGTCGCTCGCGTCCCAGCCGGCAAACCACTGTAACCCTGAGTCGTTTTCGTGACCTGATGAAACGCGTCGTACAGCACTTCGGCCGTCAATCGTTTCGGATAATACCGCGAGAAGTTCTGCTTATCCTTCAGGTTATAATCGTTCGGCAGCGAGGTTAACTGATAGGTATTCGACTTACAGATCGTTTTGACCAGTCCCTTCAGATCAAATCCGCTTTCAATGAATCCTTTGGCAAGTCCTTGCAACAATTCTGGATTAGACGGCGGATTTGTTTCTCGCATGTCATCTTCCGGTTCAACGATTCCACGGTCGAAGAAGTGCTTCCAGTACCGATTCACAAGGGCGTGAGCAAAGAACGGATTCTTCGGATCGGCCATCCAATCGGCCAAGTAATGCCGCGGATCCCGGTCGGGTGCAATTTCAAGTTCCTTGCTGCCCAGACCGGTGGGTTTCAGGGTCTCGCCGTTGCGTGGATTACGAGCAGACGCAGTCCCGTCGTTGTGGAACACCCGCCGATCACGATTCGATTTGACGGCTCCCGGTCGAGTGATGTTCTTCTTTCCCACTCGGCTAAAAAAGGCCGAGAATCCGTAGTAGTCGTTCTGGCTCCACTTTTCGAACGGGTGATGGTGACATCTCGCACATTGGATTCTTAAACCAAGAAACAGTTGCGCAGTATCTTCGACCTGTTCGTTGTTTTGGTCAACTTCGCGATACCACACAACTGGCGGATTGAAACTGGCATCTCCCGATGCCGTCAGAATCTCACGGACGAACTGATCGTACGGTTTATTCTGGTAGAGGCTGTTCCAAATCCAGCGATGAAAACCGTATGTCGCTCCCTTGTCGTCGTTGTTTCTCTTCTTATTCCGAAGGACCAAGTTCCACTTATTCGTAAAGTAGTCGGCGTATTCCCGCGTGTCGACTAGCCTGTCGATCAGCTTATCGCGTTTGTTCGGATCCTTGTCTGCAAGGAACTTCCGTGCGACTTCTTCAGTTGGCAGCGTGCCGGAGATGTCGATGTAGACACGACGGATAAAAGTGGCATCGTCACACACTGGCGAAGGTGGAATTCCAAGAATCTTCAACTTGCTGAAAACAGCGTTGTCGATGACATTCTTGATTGGCGGAAGGCTCTTGACTTCGGCTCCCAGTGGAATAGTCGCCCGAAAGGTTGAAACCTGCGCCTGATAACGGGCCATGATGGCGACTTCGCCGGCCAGATCGAGCGTCTTGATCATGCCGGTCACGGTGCTTTCGGCCATTTCCGGATCGTTGGCCTCGTACAATGCCATCCGAGTCACATCTTCTGTCGAACCATCGCTATACGTCGCAATCACGGTAATCTGCTGATCGGAACCACGATCCATGACGCGGCCTTCCGGCAGACACTGAATGCCAGTCACAAAAGGATCATCCGCATTGCCGCGTGGCATACCTTGCTCGACCCAGCGATAGAGCATTCGATATTCGTAGCTGCCCTTTTCCACGCGCTTACCGCCACCGTGCGGTGATTCGCCAATCGCTTTCTTGATCAACAAGCTGTCACCTGGCGACGGCGGAAACAAGCGACGACCACGGCCTTCCTTCACCAGGAATTCGTAGTCTTCGTCGGGATAGAAACCCAGCAGAGACAACTTGAATCCATTTTGTCCACTGGCCTTGCCGTGACAACCACCGCTGTTGCATCCAAGCTTTGTGAAAATGGGTGCGATTTGATTCTTGAAGTTGATGGTAATTTGTTTCTTGAAGCCTTCGACGTGAATCTTAAGTTCGGCCGCCTTTCCGCTCTTATCTGTTGCCTTAACAACGGCGTCGCCGTCATTCAGCGGAGTCACCAAACCGGTCTCGTCAATTGAAACGATGCCTTCGGGCGTCGAAGTGAACTTCACGGAACCGGTGTGATCACGGAGTTGACCGCTGGAATAGTTTCCCGTGACATAGAGCTGTTGCCGTGCGTCGCGTCCGCGAATGCTGACGCCTTTCGAGTCCTTGTTGGGCTCGATCTTGATCGATTCCAAAGCCCCCGGATCGCCAAGTCCTTTCGGAGCCGCCGGCGTGTTGGCAAAAACACTGCCGGCAAGAAATACCACGATGGCCAACGCTGCAAAAGAAAGTCGCAAAATTCGGCAATTGGCTTTCATTGATAACTCCCAGGTTGTCGAGTTGCCACTCTGTGATAGAGTGTTTGAATGCCGTCGTCCTCGACATCAATCCGGCTCATCCGTAAGACCGAATCCCGCGTATGCCGAGGTGTGGCAATTGGGACGGAAGGTAAACCTTGAGTGTGGAGTGTCTATAAAAGGTAGGAATCAAACATAAGTCAGGCTACCCGTTGATGATATTTCTTTCAACAGAGCTTGCCATTCATCATCACAACATATCAACATCCGTAAGAATGTCAAGATGCGGACAAGACGGTTGGGTACGAGCACAGCGGAAATCTGAACTTCCCCAGTTTTAGTGGGCGCGGTGTTAGGGTTAGTTGGGGCAGTTAATCTGTGCATGGAAATGTCCTTGGAGGATTTGCCTTCGTCGGAGCC
>CAUZVF010000593.1:0-4669 GCA_963582955.1 Planctomycetota bacterium | reverse complement strand
TTGGTCGTCGTGAACGTCATTCAGCCCGGCAAGAATGTCGATGCCGGGAAAGTCGGCGACCTGCCACAAACTGAAAAGCGTCTTCTGGAAGAACTTTCCGATGCAACGGACTTGAAGAAAGAAGACATCGCCAAGGTTCTCGAAGAATTGAAACCGGGACTCGAAGAAGAACGCTCGATCACAATGATCTTCGAGAACCTGCTGCTGATGCTTTTCGCCGACAACCTCTTTTCGGCAGCCGCCGAGACGAATCTGTTGCCGCTGATCGTCTTCAGCATCATCTTCGCCGGAATGCTGACAACGATGGGCGATCGCGTCAAAGCGATCACCGACATGATCGGGCAGATCAACGATGCTCTGATGTCGTTCATTCTGCTGTTAATGAAACTGGCTCCGATTGGCATTTTCTGTCTCGTCGCCGCGAGGTTTGGCGAGGCACAGGCGAAGGGGGAGTTCTTGGCCGAACTGTCACGCATCGGCTGGTACTTCACCACTGTCCTGTGTGGCCTCGGTTTCCACGCTGCGGTCACGTTGCCGGCGATCTATTGGTTCTTCACGCGGAAGAATCCGTATCGATTTGTGGGCCACATGTCGCAGGCCATCTTAACGGCATTCTCGACGGCCAGTTCCTCGGCAACTCTGCCAGTGACAATGGAATGCGCCCATCTGAAAGCGGGGATCTCGAAACGGTCGACGGAATTCGTGCTGCCGCTCGGCGCGACGATCAACATGGACGGAACCGCGCTTTACGAAGCCGCTGCCGCGATCTTCATCGCGCAAGTGATTGGCATTGAACTGACGCTACTCGAGCAACTGACGATCGCCGTGACGGCAACGCTCGCCGCAATCGGAGCGGCCGGAATCCCCGAAGCCGGCCTGGTGACGATGCTCATCGTCCTAAACGCCGTCAACCTGCCCGTCGAGTACGTCACGCTGATCCTGTCGGTCGACTGGCTGCTCGACCGTTTCCGCACGGCCGTTAATGCGTTCGGCGATTCCGTCGGCGCCGCAATTGTTGAGAAGAGTTTCGACGACTAATGTTTGGCGGCGGCGATTGAGCGTTGCTGGTTGGAAATTGATGCCCAAAACGCGTACGCTCATCGGAAACATGTTTCCTGATGATTAGGAGTACGCCATGCGGGGCTCTGTTCTTCTTTCCTCTACCGTGATGCTGGTTGTGCTTTGCCTGTGTGGCGGACAATCCAACGACAAATGCACGGTCACGATCAAACTGACCGAGGCCGATAGCGGGCGGCAGATTCCTGGGCTGATTCGTGCGATGGATCAAAACGGCAAGCTCGTGGCAATGCCAGGTCTGCTGTCGCGCGCACATGGGCTCAACGATCGGCTCGCGCGGGCGCAGGGCGGTAACGATCCCAAAAAGTCGATTGCCAGTTGGTTTGTTCTTCCGGCAACGGTCACGGTCGAGTTGCCTCGGACCAAGATCTCGTTCGAAGCTTTTTCCGGCCTCGAAACCGAGATGGCTCGGAAGGAAATCGACCTGACGGGCAAGCCAACGGCAACGGTCTCGATCCCGTTAACCCTCTTCCACGACGCGCGGAAGAAAGGACTCCGCTCGGCCAACACTCACTTGCACTTGATGAAGATCAGCCGTGAGGAATGTGACCGGTACCTGCTCGAAATTCCCAAAGCCGATCGGTTGGATGTGCTGTTCCTTTCGTATCTGGAACGTGCAATCGACGACCGCGAGTATATCTCGAACAAGTACAACGCCGGCGATCTGGCGGCGCTGACCCGCAAGTCGGGAGTTGTCTTCGGCAACGGTGAAGAACACCGGCATAACTTCGGCGGAGGCGGCCAAGGTTACGGACACGTCATGTTGTTGGATATCAAGAAGTTGATCCTGCCAGTCAGCATTGGTCCTGGAATCATGAAAGGCGCGGGATCGGACGGCATTCCGTTGCAACGTGGAATCGACGCAGCGCGCCGTGACGATGCGACGATCGTGTGGTGCCACAACGAATGGGGCGTGGAAGCGGTTTCGAATTGGCTAACCGGCCGAATCGACGCCCAGAACATTTTCGATGGAGGCATCCACAGCAGTTTCAAGGACAGCTTTTACCGATACCTGAACGTAGGGCTGAAGGTTCCGTTCTCGACGGGCACTGATTGGTTCATGTACGACTTCTCACGCGTCTACGTACGAATGGACGACGAATTGACGCCGAAGAATTGGCTCGCCGCATTGGCCAAAGGCAAGAGCTACATCACGAACGGCCCGCTCCTTGAATTCAAGATCGTCGACATTAGAAATGCCGATGTCACGCGTGCCGAGATCGGCGATACGATCGCTGCCAAGAAACCCGATCGAATTCGAGTGATCGGCAATGCCGTTGGACGAGTCGATTTCAAACGAATTGAACTGATCATGAACGGGCAAGTGCTTGTCACGAAGAATACCAAGGCGGTGGGCAATCATTTTGAAGCGGCGTTGGAATCGAACATTGTTTCGTCCGGACCTTTTTGGCTAGCTTTGCGAACACCACCACCCTCTGTTAACAATGACAAGGGATTGCAACAGAAGACGCCGCTGAATGAATTGGGGCGTGAACTGTTCGCTCACACGAGTCCGATCTACATAAGCGTCGACGGCAAATCGGTTTTCGATCGAAAGATTGCGCAAGAGTTGCTTGCAGACATCCAGGCAAATCGAAAGATGATCAGCGAGCAAGGCAAGTTTGACGACGAACAAGCCAGAGCCCGCGTACTGGATGTCTACGACGCGGGAATCGCAAAACTGAAGATTCGCATTCATCAATAATACTTTGACACTACCAAGGAGTTGGCCACGATGACAAATATGTTTCGTATTTCGTTACTGATGTTGGTACTCGCTTCAACCGCATTTGCGGGAGACGCTGAATACAAATCGCCGGTCTCGAAACTTGATCTCAAGGACGGCGACAGCATCGTCTTTCTGGGCGACAGTATTACGCATCAATGTCTGTACACGCAGTACGTCGAAAATTACTTCTACACACGATTCCCCAAGATGCGGTTGAAGTTTCACAACGCCGGAGTCGGCGGAGCGAAGGCGTGGGATGCTCTGGAACGATTCGACCGCGATGTCGCCGCGTACAAACCGAAGTATGTGACGGTTCTATTGGGAATGAACGATGGAACGTATCGTCCCTACGATGAAGACACTTTCCGCAAGTATCACACCGACATGACAACGCTGATCGGAAAGTTGAAAGAGATTGGGACAACGCCGATTTTGATGACTCCGACAATGTACGATTCGCGAGCCGCGCGAATGCGGCCGCGACGGAATCGTCCGAGTCCGACTGAGAGATTGGAACTCTACAATTCCGTGCTCGCCTATTATGGAACGTGGTTGCGGGAAGTGGCGGTCGAGAACGGTTTCGGATTCGTCGACATGTACGGCCCGCTGAACAACATCACGCTCCAACAACGCAAGACAGACCCAAACTTTACGATCATCCGCGACTCCGTGCATCCCGATGCGCCGGGACAAGTCGTGATGGCCTACGCGATCTTGGAAGACATGCGGATGCCGCGGCCGATCTCGAATGTTCGCATTCAAGCGGGCAAAAGCGGCAAGGCGACCGCTCGCGCCATCGGCGGCAAGGTATCGGACTTGAAATACACGGACGACGGAGTGGAATTCACGTGGATGGCCAACAGTCTGCCCTGGGTCGTTCCCGAAGAAGCGGCGTTGGGAGCCAAGCTGACCAAGCTGGGGCATCGCATGAGCCGCGAAGCGTTGGAAGTTCACGGGCTGGCAACCGGTCGATACGAACTCAGCATCGACGGCGACGTCGTCGGCACGTTCCCATCGACCGCCTTGTCGCGGCACATTGAATTGCAGGAGAACGCGAAGACTCCGCAGCACCAGCAAGCAATGCAAGTTGCCGTGTTGAATAAGCAGCGCAACGATGGACCCGTCAAATCATTGCGAAACGAATGGCGTGTGTTTCAAGGATGGTCGCGTACCAACGTGGCCGCGAAGACTGAGGCCGACAAAGAGAAAGTTGCCGCGCTTGCTAAACGATTGGAAAGTTTGGACGACCGCATTAAGAAGCACGAAGCCGACGCCAAGTCGATTGAAGACAAGATCTTCCAGGTGAATCAGCCGAAGCCACGGAAGTATGTGCTGAAGCGGGTCAAAGGGACGGCATCGAAGTCCCAGGCAAGGTAGAGAAATCCGGAGCGACGAGGGAGTCCCGGTAGGACGAAAGGGAAAGTCCCGGAGGGACGATAGCGAATAGCACGGGGCGTCAGCCCCGTGGATCTGTGGGCCCCAACTCGGCAAGCCCCGGTAGGGGCGACATCAAGCTGGAGAACCAACGATGTCGCCCCTACCGGGGCTTTAGGAATGAGACGCGAGGACATTTTCCCTGGGGCTTATGGCTCGTTCGGAAACAAATGTCCCATTTCGGAAAAGGCCACACTAGCCCGACGCGCTAGCAAGGGACTGCGTTTTGCGGGGTTTCCGCTGTGTCTCCCTCGCTGGCGCGTCGGGCTAGTGTGCGACATTTTTTTTCGAACGAGCCATACGCCCAATGCCACTCACTTTAGATGCAACATACGGGAAGCGGTTGATGGGGGCCAGGAACCTAACGGTTCCCGCTAGCTTGGTTTTTTGAGCTTCATTACTCTTGGCTAGCGGGAACCGTGAGGTTCC
>CAUZVF010000592.1:0-4670 GCA_963582955.1 Planctomycetota bacterium | reverse complement strand
CGACGGTGTGATCAAATCGTTGACCGATCGGAAAGGGCCCGATTTTAATCCAGTTGTTTCTCCCGACGGCCAACGGATCGTCTATCTCGGTTACGACGACGAGCAACTCAGCTATCAGATCACTCGTCTCTACGTGATGAACCGGGACGGCTCGAACAAACAAGTCGTCACGGACAATTTCGATCGGACGGTTTCGGCTCCGGTTTGGAGCGGCGATGGTAAGAGCGTCTACGTGCAATACGACGAGCATGGCAACACCAAAGTCGCCTTGGTCGCACTGAATGGAAAAGTCACAACGCTGGCCGAATCCATTGGGGGGACGACAATTGGCCGCCCGTACGCGAGCGGTTCGTTTTCCGCCGCGAAGAACGGCACGATCGCATTCACGCGGACGAATCCCAGCCGGCCGGCCGACATCGCGGTTGCTCATAACTCGACAGCCAATCTAACGTCACTGAACGACGATCTCTTCGGCCACAAGGAATTAGGAAAAACGGAAGAGTTTTGGTTCGATTCGAAGTTTGATCAGAGGAGAATCCAAGGCTGGGCGGTGACTCCGCCAAATTTCGACACCAACAAGAAGTATCCGCTGATTCTCGAAATTCACGGCGGGCCGTTCGCGAATTACGGTGACCGGTTTACGGCAGAAGTGCAGCTCTATGCCGCCGCGGGATACGTTGTCGTCTACATCAATCCGCGCGGCAGTACGGGTTACGGACAGGATTTTGCCAACTTGATTCATCACGCCTATCCCGGCCATGACTTCGACGACCTGATGTCGGCCGTCGATAGCGTGGTCGATCGCGGCTACATCGACGAAAAGAATCTCTTCGTTACCGGCGGCAGCGGCGGCGGGATTCTGACAGCCTGGATCGTCGGCAAAACAAACCGTTTCCGTGCGGCCGTCGCCGCCAAACCTGTGATCAACTGGTACAGCTTCGCTTTAACGTCTGACGTATATCCATTTTTCAACAAGTACTGGTTTCCGGGATATCCGTGGGAACACGCCGAGCACTACCTGAAACGATCGCCGCTGTCGCTGGTCGGCAATGTGAAAACTCCTACGATGTTGCTGACCGGCGAAGCCGACCATCGCACGCCGATTTCGGAATCCGAGCAATTCTATCAGGCGCTGAAATTGCGGAAGATTGACACCGCGCTGGTGCGCGTGCCCGGTGCCTCGCACGCCATCGCCAAACGCCCCAGTTTGCTGATTGCCAAGGTGGCTCACATCTTGAAGTGGTTCGAGATGTACCGAACTGACCGCTAAGCCAAGGGAAGCGGACGAAATAACGAAAGATCAAGTCCTGCGCTTTTGAAACCAGAGCGAGTCACCGTTACAATCGCACGTCTAATTCCTGCCGCTCCCTGACGCACTCCTCCGAAGGACACTCCCATGAGCGCCCCGGCACCGACGGCCGAGACTGGTCAGTTCGAATACGACCCGACATTTCTGCACGCACGCAAAGAAGCCATCATTATCTTTTGCGTGTGGCTGGTCGGACTGATCTGGGCCGTTCCGTATTGCTATCTGAACGGTTACGGCAGCGGTTTTGATCCCGATAACTTCAGTACGACCCTGGGAATTCCAACGTGGTTGTTCTGGGGAATCGCTGTTCCCTGGGTTGTGGCCGACATCTTCACGACGTGGTTCTGTTTCTGCTACATGAAAGACGATGACCTCGGCGAGGAAAACGACGAAGAATCCGCCACGGTCGATGACGGCAGCAAGGGGGTGGTGGCATGAACCCAAACCTTCTTCCATCGACGCCAATTCTCGCCGCGGGTTCCTCGAACGCCGCGTTGGCGACTTTCCTGATTTACACGATGGCCGTGTTTGGACTGGCGTGGCTCTCGAACCGTTTAATGCGATCGAAGAGCTTTTTGAGCGAGTACTTCCTCGGCAGTCGCAGTTTGGGCGTTTGGGCATTCGCATTGACGTTTGCCGCGACCAGCGCGTCGGGCGGCAGCTTCACCGGTTTCCCCTCGAAGATTTATACGCATGGTTGGGTCCTGGGACTGTGGATCGGCAGTTACATCGTCGTGCCAATCTGCGCGATGGGTTTGCTGGGCAAGCGCATTAACCAGGTCGCACGGATTTCCGGTTGCATTACAGTTCCCGACGTCCTACGCGACCGGTTCCGAAGCCCAATGTTCGGGCTGTTGGCAGTGTCGCTGATCGTGTTCTTCATGTCGTTTAATCTGGTCGGCCAATTCAAAGCAGGTAGCGAGATTCTGAAGACGTTGATGCAAGATGTCGATGCATTCAATTCAGCCGTTGGTTGGTTGGCCGGCGTTAAGTCAAACATCGGATTTCTGAGACAAGTTGACGCCGATTATTTGCTTTGTCTCGTCGTATTCGCGGTGGCCGTCATCGTGTACACGGCATACGGTGGATTTCATGCCGTCGTGTGGACCGACGTCATGCAGGGGCTCGTGATGGTCATTGGTGTCGTCATCATGTTGCCGTTGGCCATTTATCAAGTTGGAGGAATGGGGAGAGCGACCACGATGGTCGCCGAGATGACTCCACCACGACTCGGATTGGCGCACGTCATGCTCGATCCGCCGCTCGATCAAGACTTTGCGGTCTCATCACCGTGGTTCTTGTTGCCGGGCGAAGGCGATGCGCAAACGCCACGCCTGTTTCGTATCAGCCGAACACTGGCGATTCCTGCGAATCAATCAACTGTCGAACACGTCAAATTCGTCGAACTGACAACCGAGGAAGAAATCAAACGTTATTTACAACGTCTGAAGCGCGAGTGGGGTCCCGAACCGTACAGCGCAAAAATGAACGAGCTGCAAGATCGAGGATTCTGCTGGCTGAACGATGCGCCAGAATTGGCTTCGGCCAGCGTCATCATTACTTTGAATAAACAATACCAATATGGTCACAACGAGCGGGGGGTCTACGTGTCGGGACCAGGACCTGATCCGCCATCACTCCCCAATAATCCAGGAATAGTATCTGTTCAGTTGAGTGATGCCGATACGCCGGTGCAGATTCAAGTGCTTGACGCTGAAGGGAAACTGGAACACGTCCGCACAAGTGCCGGCGCGATGACATTGCTTGCTTTGAACGAAGGTGAATACGAATTACAAGTTTCAGCGGACGGATTCGAGCCGTTCTCGCAAGAGATCAAGATCGTTGAAGGTGGTACTGCAACCATCGACGTCGCGCTGACAGCTGCCGCGTCCGGCAAGCGAGGCACGCTTGCTCCGCAAGCAGACGGACCACTGTCGGACGGTTTTCTGCCGCTCAGCCTCGCGATTTCGTTCTTCTTCATGTGGGCAATTTCTGGTGCCGGACAGCCCAGCAGCATGGTGCGGCTGATGGCGTTCAATAGTTCGAGAACTCTGCGCCGATCGATCTTCACCGTCGCAATGTACTATTCGATGATCTATTTTCCGCTGGTCATTATCTTCTGCTGTGCCCGCGTCATTCTGCCGGGTATGGATCTGGAATCCGACCGCATTATGCCTCAAATGGCCGTCACGCTGACCAACAGCATCGGACAAGGTTGGTTAGCCGGTTTGTTGGTCGCGGCACCGTTCGCGGCGGTGATGTCAACGGTTGATAGTTTCTTGTTGATGATCTCGTCCGGGTTGGTCCGCGACATTTACCAGCGGAATATCAATCCGAAAGTTTCTGAGAAAACGATCAAATACATGAGCTACGGAGTCACGCTGCTGGTCGGTTCGGCTGCGATGCTGGGTGCCGTTAATCCTCCACAGTTCTTGCAGGACATTATCGTCTACACGGGTAGCGGATTGGCCGCATGTTTTCTGGCTCCGATGGTGTTCGCCCTGTATTGGCCACGCATCAATTCGGTCGGTTGTATTGCCGGGATGACTGCCGGTTTCGCCGCACATCTTGCGATGTATGTTGGAGGTATCTTTGCCAATGGCAGCTTTTTCAAGCCATACCTGTTGTTTAACTTCAATCCAATCATCATCGGTCTATTTGTTTCATTTGCCGCGACACTTGTCGTCACTCGGATGACCGCGCCTCCGCCGGAAGATTTGGTGCGGAAGTACTTCTATAAGAAAAAGGCCTAGTACGACAACGGTCGTACGACAGTCTGTTTCGCGAGCCGAGTGACTCCTTCACAAACGCCATGATCAACCTGATTCGGAGTCCCGCTCGGCTCGCGGGACCTACTTGACGCCATCGTCGTAAATTTGATCTCCAATGAACTTCATCGATGCTCACTCACATGTTTGGACTCCCGATACGAAGACGTATCCGCTGCGCGCCGGATTCTCAAAGTCCAACATGAAACCGGCCAGTTTCACGGCCGAAGAACTGCGGCAGCAGATGAAACCGGTCGGAGTCAACCGCGTCGTGTTGATTCAAATGTCGTTTTACAAATTCGACAACAGCTACATGCTCGACGCGATCAAGAGATTTCCCGGCATGTTTTCCGGAGTCGCCGTGATCGATCACGAGGCACCGCGTCCCGGCCTGCAAATGCAGAAAATGAAAGAGCTGGGGGTCCGAGGTTTCCGCATCAATCCCCGTGGCGAATGCCCGGAAGAATGGCTCGGTTCGAAGGGGATGCGCCAAATGTGGTCGACGGGTGCCGATGAGGATCTCAACATGTGCTGTTTGATCGGCCCCGACGCATTGTCGGCATTGGATCACATGTGCCAAGAGTTTCCAGACA
>CAUZVF010000591.1:0-4676 GCA_963582955.1 Planctomycetota bacterium | reverse complement strand
ATTACGGCGGTCGACACATCCAACGCTTGGATTTCGGGGGATTTTGGGACAATTCTGAATACGTCCAACGGTGGCACCGCCTGGACCGCTCAAACAAGCGGTGTTACGAACACTCTAAACGGCATCTACATGGCCGACCTCAACACGGGTTGGGCGGTTGGTAGCAGCGGAGTCATCCGGAACACGACCGACGCCGGAGCGAATTGGTCCGCTCAAACCAACCCGGATATAAATTTGGATGCTCTGCAAGGCGTCTACTCGGTCAGCACGACCACGGCGTGGTCAGTGGGAGTTCAAGGAGTAATCCTGAATACGACGGATGGCGGATCGACCTGGTCGCTTCAGACGAGTGGGACGACGAACAAACTGAATAACGTCTTTTTTGTCGATGCCAACAACGGTTGGGCCATCGGTAACAGCGGCACGATTCTCACCACCACCGATGGCGGTGCCACGTGGACGGCCCAAACAAGTGGCTTTGGCAGTTCGTTCCTGGAAGACGTGGTATTTTCCAGCAGCCTTGAAGGCTGGATCACCGGCGACGATGGCTCGAACAGCCTGATTCTGCACACGACCGACGGCGGCACGAACTGGGCGTCCCAAACGCATCCGACTATTTCCGGCGGCACATTGTTTGGCGTCGCGCTCGGCGCGGGGCGATCCAGTAGTAGTACTCCGATACCCGAACCTAGCAGCCTGTTGCTGCTGGGCATGGCAGCGAGCATTGGAGCGTTTGTTCAGAGACGACGACGCAAGTCCGAGTTGACCGAATCAGCCAGCTAGTCTGGCTGCAAGTCATTCGTCAGCACTCTTCCGCCCACCAAGTCATTCCCGCGCATGCGGGAATCCAGCAGATGTCAAACCGATCCGCGCTTGACTGGATCCCCGCCTACGCGGGGATGACTCTGTGATTGACTGGATCCCCGCCTTCGTGGGGATGACGGAGCCCCGGACTCTCATCTCGGATCAGGCTAGTCAGTGCCCGTCCACAGGATCGCGTAATAGGCCCCGTCATCCTCAATCATCTTGAATCCCATCCGCCGCCAGAGTATGCGCGCAGCTTTTTCGCGGCCAACGTAGCGATTGCTATCGTCTGGGGGATTTGCGCGGCAGTCTTGCATGGGATCGTCCAAGTGTGCAAACAACGGATCAGTTGTTGCCGTCTTGAACGATCGCGCCGCAGAGCGAGTGGTGCTCGACCAAGTCGAACACGTCACCGAGTGCTGCGAGATGTCTCGGGCGAAGGAAAGACAAACCGTTGTTTACTCCGGGACCGCTGACGACCAGCGTGCGGCCGCCCGCGTACGAAATACCATCGACGACAAACGAATCCAACGAGCTACCGACTAAGCACGTCACAGCTGAGAAGAACTTCTCAGGCAGACGTTTTCGCGCTTGGCAGTAGGCTCCGGTCCTGGAAGAGCATGCCAGCTGCCCTCGCGAAATGCGATGGACAATTAAACGCGCCACGGCTGCTCGACAAGAATGATCAGCGCTGATGACCTGACCAAGAAACACCCAAAGGGTCATCAACGGAGTGTAGATGCGGTCGTTCCAGCAGCCTTCAATGGCTTCTAATGCGGGCGCGATGGTTTCTTTTGATAGAACGCTGGCAAAAGGCATGTCACCTTCCTGGAGAAACTGACGCCTCAGAAAACTGACCTGTTGCCGAATCCTTCCATGGCTAAAATCTCGCATCCTTCAGGCCTCCTTGCCGGTGATGAATCTGTTAACAAGATCCACCTACCACAAGAGAGGCCTTTTTCCATATGTCACTTTGGCTGAATGACTTGCTGAAAATCTAAGTGCCATTCGTCGTGAACACCGCCGCGCGCAGTGACTTGATTCTCGATGCGTCCGTCGCGATCACCTCGGTCATCTCGGCAATTTGCGTTCGCGACTCAGGTCGGTTCGTCATGTGTCACGAACGGCAACCGTGGTCAGGGCTGACCCCCCACCATTCCTCGCAGTCGGAATGACGACACCGTACGGCCGCCCACAGCCGCACAAACTGCTCTCGGTCGACGGAACTGGGGTGTGCTGGATCACGAATCATGCGGCTCCTCAGCCTTGAGACAGCCAGCACGGTAAACATCTGATTCGACGGGAATCGCGTGTTTTGAATTCGCGAACGGCAATAGCGGATTCACTTCGGGCAAGTTACGGTGTGTGCCGAGTGATTCGACGGCTATTCGCAAAAACCAACGTATTTCCGGATTCGGGCGCGGCCCGAAGACGTCAGTCTTCGATAGAGAGCCGCATCAATTCAACTCTTCGTTGGTCTTGCCGCCGTGCTGGCGCAGCATTGAGGCGACCTTTGGTCGAGCGGTTTTGATGGCCTCGACATCGATCTTGAGTTGAAGGAGTCGTGCGAAGAACTGAGTGACCTGGCGGACGCCACTGTTCCACTTGGGCGCTACCGTCCCCAGGGGGGTTTCGTCCTGACCATTCCGGGCGTTGACATCCGCTTTGTTCTCGATGAGCAATTGGACCAACTCGGTCTGCCCGAGAAACGCTGCGCCGTGTAATGGTGTGCCACCGTCCTTGTTCTTCTGGTTCACGTTGGCGCCTTGCTCCATCAGTAGTTTTGCCGTCTCGGTTTGTCCGGCCATCGCTGCCCACGACAACGGACTGATTCCCTTGCCGTCCAAGCCGTTGATGTCGACTCCTTTGTCCAGACGCTGTTTCAAGGCGGCCAGATTGCCCGACTTGGCGGCTTGCCAGATGTCCATATTCGCCGCGGCAGCCACATCAGAACCCAATTGGCCTCCACGATCGCGGAGCATCGAGGCCATCTTGGGCCGACTGCTCCGCACGCTTTCCATATCGACATCGATCTGCATCATGCCGTCGATGAACTGAATAATTCCCTGGATCTGGGCACTCCACGGCGCAGCGCAGGAATCCAGCGGAGTCTCTCCCCTGTTGTTTCTCGCGTTCAGATCAGTTCCGCTGTCGAGCAGTAGTTGTGCGATTTCAATACGCCCCAGGAAGGCAGCTCCGTGCAGAACGCTGTTCCCGTCTCTGTTGGGTTGAGTGACATCGGCTCCTCGGGAGATCAGGAACCGGACGGCATTGGATCTTCCCGCAAGTACAGCGTGCGACAAGGCCGTCGTTCCACTCCCGTCCCGCCGGTTGATGTCGGCGTCCTTCTTGGCCAGGTGCCGTTTGATTGCGGCGATGTCGTCCTTCCTGGCGGCATTGAAGATGGTGTCGGCGTTCGGATCTCGACCGCCGCCAAATGCAGGGATCAGTGGCGGTGGGGACGGCTTGGCTGCCCAGATCGGCATGCCGGTGGCCATTTCCTTCTCGATGTCGCCCCGCCGATTTCGGATAAACTCGCGGATGCCGTTGTGCCGAACCGTTGCGGCCTGTGATAGAGGAATGTGAGGCTTGAGCAGCGTCTCGATACGCCGGGTCTCGGCCAACAAAGATTCCTCATTCCAGTGCTTCGCCATGATCTCCTTCAGCGTCCTGGCATAGCGCTCGCGGGCCGCAGGGATCTGGTAGAGCTTGTGAGCGATCAGTCCCTTTGTCTTCACTGAGAGTGGGGCGCGCGGATCGACCGGCAATTTGCTGCGTTTCTCAAACATGCAATCGCCTCCCCACGGCAGGAAGTGAAACTTGTCGGTTTTTGGGTTGTGGTAAACGAAGAAGTTGTTGGCGTTGGCGGTGTATCCGTCCCAGAAACCCAGCAAACTCTCGACGGCCCAGTAGATGTAGAACGAATCGAGATCGACCAATTCACCAATCGCCTGCTCGAGTTCCTGCCCCTGTTGTCTGGCCTTCGCACTTCCGTCTGCATCGGGGACGGGCCGTTTCAACACTTCGATCAATTGCTTCATCTTCTCGCGACTGAGGCGGTCCATTCTCGTCTTGCCGAGTTTCTTCTCGAAGCTGCGTTCCCAGCCATCGAAAAAATCCACGACCGTGCCTTCGTAGAGCGTACCGCGTGCGCTGTCGAAACTCCGTTTTAAAAGCGGTTTGCGAATCGTCTCGACGTGGGTGTAAAGTCCGATGAGCTTGCCGTTGACACTGACCTTTGCGTAGCTGCATCGCGGCGCGGGTGAGCCGGCGGCGTTGTACATCGCGTACCCCATGAATTGACTCATGAGAGTGATATCCTGATTGTTATTGTTGAAGGTGAGACTGGTCAGCCCGCCGACCTGGGCTTTCTCGTCGATGTGGTTGAGCTTGATCTTGAGCGACGGACGGCTGGAGTTCTGCGAACCGATGAAGCCCTTTTTTCGGATTCCCACTTCGGGAAATTCGACCCCGTCAATCATCAGCTTGGCGGTGACGTAAACATACGGAGCCTTGATCGGCTCGTACTTCCGCTTGGTCTGCAGCGCCTCGAAGAAGTTCCGCGATTGGTGGCGGATTTTATTCCAGTCTTCTTCGGCAACGGTGATTTGCACATCCATCACGCGATTGGTTGGGAACAGATCGAGTTCGGGTTTGGCGTTGATCGAGGCGATACCGTAGACGGCGACGGCGCAAAGAGCCGAGACACCGGCCAATGGGACGAGGAAGTTGAGCAGGTTGAGCAACAACGCGTAGGCGTTCTTTAACCTGATCTTCGGGCCGTGAGTCGTTGGGACTGGCATTGGCGATCTCGGTGGTTTATTTCAAAGACGATCCATGAACGGAGCGGTCATCCCGAGACAAGGCCCATG
>CAUZVF010000590.1:0-4681 GCA_963582955.1 Planctomycetota bacterium | reverse complement strand
CCGGCTGGCGATTGTCGCGGCTCGTAATCGGCCCAAAAACAACAGTCGGTCACGGATTGTCTTTGACAGGCGTTCCAGCACCATCACCAAATCACCACCCATCTGTTGGTGGACCGAGAGTGCCGTGACCAGAATGTTCATCGTGACCATTCCCGTGCGATCCGGGAGTTCTCCCAGCGCGGCGTTCATGTCGACTCCCATTTGCATCCGCCGGACTCCACGGCGAAGTTCATGCCCGAGTGCGCCAGAAGCGCCTTCGGCGACCGTCTGATAACATTGTTCCAAACTGCGTCCCGTTTTTGCGGCCCGTGCCAATTCTTCGAGCATGGCCGGCATCTGTTTCATCATGTCTGACTGTCGCCGTGACCGCAAAAGCATGGCAATGCCGATTGGCAACATATAGCCCATCATTCCCAACACCGCCGATGCCAGCAGATTCTCTCGAAACACGAAAGCCACGCCACCAAACGTCAACGCACTGAACAGACAAAGATAGATGATCGTTGACGGCGACATCTCGATACCGGCTTGCACCATCAATCGGTCGTACCAGCCATTCAGTTGGCTCGAAACGTTCGCCGACGACGTCTCCGCAAACCGTTCTTCCTGTTTCAGAATATCGGAGAAATCGGACGATTGGGAAATTGGTCCCAGCGTACTTGCGTCGGTAGCCATCGTGCTTTCCTCGATGCTGCTTTCAATTTAGGGGGACGTGTATTCGGTATTTGGAGCCAACTCGCGAGCGACGAACAATCCCTTCGGAGACTCGACACCGCGGCCGGCCAACCGAGTCAGCACTTCGGGTTCGTGCCCGGTCGCATAGAACGATCCTTGTGCGCGACCGGCGGAATCGATGCCCGTCATGCGGTACACGAAAAGGTCCTCGATCTGATAGACGCCGTCACGGCAGCCGCACAGTTCCGAGATTCGCGTGACTTTGCGTTCGCCCGTCTTCAGACGGGTCATGTGGATCAGAACGTGGATGGCCGAGGCAATGTACTGGCGTGCGACAAGTGTCGGCAGTTCGACACCGGACAGAGCAATCATCATTTCCAACCGGTCCAGAGCATCACGTGTGTCGTTGGCGTGCAGAGTGCTCATCGAGCCGTCGTGGCCGGTGTTCATCGCTTGCAGCAAATCCAACACTTCACCACCACGGGCTTCGCCGACGATGATGCGATCAGGACGCATCCGCAAACTGTTCTTGAGTAGATCCCGCTGATCGATTTCGCCCTTGCCTTCAACGTTGGCCGGCCGCATTTCCAGCGAAACAACGTCGGGTTCCAGCGGGCCGAAACCATAGATTTCGTCCATGATCTCACGGACCATCACGTCGCGGTGCTCGGGAGACAGCTTCACTTCGTCCATCGAACACAAATGCGATGCCAGCGATTGCAGTTGTTGCCGCAATTCGCTCTCGTCCATCTCGCCGGCCTTCGACAAGTCGATGGCATCGACCATTCTCCGATGCAGCCGAGTCTTCAGTTGTTGAAACGCCTGACGCGATTCGAGATTCTGTTGAGTTTCTGCAATCATTATCAAATCCAACCTTTAGTAGGTTAAAGCGATTTTGTAGATGTATCGATTTCTGTTTTGTCGCTGTTGCGAATTGTCATTGTCGGCCGAAGCAATGACTGCCGACCGGGTTGCGATCACGCTGGGTTGAAACGTGATTTGCAGGCTGCCGTCTAATTGCGCTTGGATGTGCATGACGCGTCCCGCAACCAGTTCGACACATTCCGCACGCCCGGCGCCTTCCGTTCCATTCGGAACGAACTTGTCGTAAAGCAGACAGATTCGACATTCGCCGACAATCTGTTCGAGTTCATTCAGGGAATTGCCACTGAAGTTACCTGTCGTATTGATGGTCGTTTTTGTGCCGTCAACGATCAGTTGTCCGCCAAATCCATGGAGGTCATCTTCTGTCAGACCGTTTCGGATTTGTGACGGCAGCCAATCTTGTGGGATTCTTGCTGGGAGCACTAACAAGTGGACATTGGGGCTATTGGGATCTCCTCGAAACGCATACGTCGTGAGGACGATCTCACGGATTCCATCGGATACTTGGTCAACGCGGTTCGCCGTCTCGTTGAACGAATAGCGATCCAAACCTTGCTGTTGCACGATCTGGGCGTCCCATGTGTCGGTGCGTTTTGCTGACGGATCGTTCTTCAGGATGGCGATCGGCAGAACCGGACAAGTCGTTCCGGCGATTGGCCGGACGCCAATCACGCGGTTGTCGATCGACGCTTCCGCGAGGGCGACGGCGTCTCCGGCACCTTGCCGAGTCACACCGCGAAAGAACAAGGCAATCGGATTGCCGCCTCGGCGAGTCCGGCGTGCGGTGACGACCACGGTTCGTGGATCCTGGTCGGTGGTCAGAAAAATGGTCTCACCGGTTTCGGACTGCTCGACCAGGTTGCCGAACAGAATATCGCCACCGGGACTTGTGTCCAATTCGACCGGTAATCCGGCCACTCGATTGAGACGGGCAATTTCAGCCGCGGCATTGCGTGCCGTTTCGATCCGGCGCTCGTTGTCGCTGTTTTCTCGCAATTGGTCGTCGTTGGCGAGGTTGCGGCACGCTTCCAGAGCGGCAACTTCGGCGGCCGTTGTCAATTCGGACTTGGCGGCGTCAAGCCACAACCGGTCCAACACCAGGGCCGTGCATGCCATTACGACCAACAATGCAAAAACGATCATCGGTGTGATCATTCCGCGACGTTGCTGATCATGAATTGTGACGACACGCTTTTTCACTCTGCGACATCCTTCCTAGTGCGGCAAACTTCCTGCCTGCCGGTTGATGGGGCGATGATAATGCCGGCTTCTCGATCGGCGGTTTCGACTAAGTCTTTGGATTTCCTTGTTGGGAATCGGCGGTCGGCGGGCTGTAATTCGAACCATTCGCCGGCACTCGCGACGTTCCTGAATCTACTGGATCCGGAAGATCGGTGGGAAGCGGTGAATCGAAGTTTCGAGTCCGGGAAGGAGCGCTGTTGTTATTGCTACTGTTGTTTCTTTGCCGGTTGATGCCGCTCGAACGTCCCGATCCGGAAATCACGCGTCCATCTTCGAACTGGAGACGATTCAGCGATGATCGCCGATAGATGTCGGTTGTGAAGGGTGGCAGCGGTTCCGGTTCTGGCGTGATTCCAAGGATTTCGTCCAAATAGGCACGATCAGCGTTGCTGACGGCGACGGATCCATCGCCTTTGCCTTCGGGGTTATACGTTAAGGCCAGCGCGCCTCGGGCTTGAGCCAGAATGATGATGTTGGCTTGCGCCGGAGACAGCTCGACCGTCACAATGTTGGCACCGGTGCTAGTTTGGCCCGATTGGAAGTTGCGATTGATGGCGATCACTCGGACACCCTTGAACAGTGTCATGGTGAATGGGCCATTCGACTGTTGCGAGGAATAATTGGAATTCGGAGTGAAGTGGATATCGACGTATTGTCCCGGCTTGATCAAGCCATCGACCATCGACGAACCCGACGAGATTCCAATCGACACGGCTCGCATGCCCTCCGCGACTTCCAGCGGCGGATGTTCGCCTGGCTGATAAAGTTGCTGAGCCAGAATGGGGGTTGCCTGTGAAATCTTTTCTTTAACGACACGGCCCACAATGACACGGTTCGAGATCAGCATTTCGGGCTTCATATGCGTGCTCTTAATGCGTCCTAGTCCCAAATGGCTTGATGTCACGATCGTACCGGGTTCCAGGTCGGCGATCGCCATGGGAACGGTCCGAATCGTAACGGGCTCTGCCGGCGGTTCCTGGGCGAACATGCCTTTAACGAAATACGCCGTGACCAATAGGCCGACGACGACGAACATCATGACTGTGACTTTTGCGGGAGTTAGGCGTCTCACCGTTCCGATCTCCAAATGACAGAGGAATTCCGATTGCTGCCGAAATTCCGTTGATGGTTTATTCCTTGATCATTCGTATTTGGGCAATCAAATCGCGCCCTTTCAACGTGTAGCCGATCGGCCACAACAAATCGGGAGCGGCCGAGTTCATGTCAACTCGGACCACGACGGCGACAACGTCTCCCGATTGTTCTCCTAGTTCGACGCCGATCCGCAGGGATTCCCACAGCCGGGGCGCCAGAACTTTCCTGACTTCTTCTTCAATCTCAAGTTGAGTAACACCGGGCAGGGTGGCCTTGCGAGCCCCCGCACGGCATGCCGCACAGACTTCACCTCGCGCGAAGAACAAGAACGAGAATTCAAACAGTGCCAGCAGCACCGTGAACAAAAATGGCAGCGTCAACACGAGCTCCATGCTTAGGAAACCGCGTCGCCCATCTTGTTTGGCCCGTTTTTGTTTTCGAACGATTCCCATGGAAGTATTTCAGTACAACTTTTGATTTGCGGTTGGACGTGCCAATGTTCTATTGCTACAAGAACGGAAATGTCGGCAGCTTGTAGATCACAACACACCACGTTGCCAACGCGACGGGAACGGCAAACGCCATGATTCGACGTTTTCCCTTTTGCTGAACTGTTTCCTTTTTTGCTGGCTTCTTCTTGCTGAGCTGTTTGCCAGTCCCCAAGTACTTTTTCCTTGTTCGTTGCAATCCACGAGCCATCAGTTCCCACACGAGAACGGCGGTCGTCGCCATGATCACAAAGACCGTGCTGCTGATGAGAACCATCATCGTGAGACGGAAGCCC
>CAUZVF010000589.1:0-4684 GCA_963582955.1 Planctomycetota bacterium | reverse complement strand
CGGCATCGGATGCGAAGTCCATCCCGGAATGCGGCGTGGAAGTGACGAATGGGTCAAACTAACTCTGGATTTCGTCAAGAAGCACTTTCAGATGAAGTGATCAGCATCAACGATTCACGAACTATGCCAATCATCCGCTCGCGGCTTGGTCGGCTGTCGAAAGGAACGGTGCTTTTTCGCCCGCAATGGTGTTCCTACGCAATGATCTCGTGCGCCACGTTGCCGTGGACGTCGGTCAGGCGGAAATCTCGGCCTGAGTAACGGTATGTCAGACGTTCGTGATCGATGCCCATCAAGTGCAATATGGTCGCGTGCAAATCGTGGACACTCATGCGGTTTTCGACGGCGTTGACTCCCAAATCGTCGGTGGCTCCGTGGGTCATACCGCCTTTGATTCCGCCGCCGGCCAGCCACATACTGAAACCCGTGGCGTGATGGTTGCGGCCTTTGGCTCCTTGAGCTGTCGGAGTTCGTCCGAATTCGCCGCCCCAGACAATCAATGTTTCGTCGAATAGACCCAGTGACTTCAAATCTTTTATCAATGCCGCGATCGGCTTGTCGCTGTTTTTGGCATCACGCTGGTGGTCCATGATGTTGCCGTGCGCATCCCAGGGTTGGCCGCTGCCATAGAAGACTTGTACCATTCGTACTCCGCGTTCAACCATGCGTCTGGCGATCAGGCATCCGTCGGCAAATTGACCCTTCCCGTACAGGTCGCGCGTCACGTTGGTCTCGCGGCCGATGTCGAAGGCTTCCTGAGCTTCGAACTGCATACGGTAGGCCATTTCGAGTGATTCGATTCGGGCTTCCAGGTTATTATCGCGTCCGCGGTTTTCCAGATGTTTACGATTCATTTTCTGCATCAGGTCGAGCAACCGCCGCTGTGTCGCTCGCGGCAGATGCCGATTGTTGATGTGGCCGATGACTTTCTTGGGATCAAGCTTCGCGTTGTTGATGTGCGTTCCTTGAAAGATTCCCGGCAGAAAACTGTTTGACCACAAAGCGGGACCGACAACGGGTTTTCCAGGACACAGCACGACGAATCCCGGCAAGTTCTGATTCTCTGTTCCCAACCCATACGTCAGCCAGCTTCCCAAACACGGACGGATCGGTTGTTGCGATCCGGAATTCATCATGAACAGGCCGGGTTCGTGGTTCGGCGTACTGGTGTGCATCGAGCGAATCACGCAAAGATCGTCGATTGTCTCGCCAAGATGCGGGAAGATTTCGCTGACTTCGATACCACTCTCGCCCCGTTTGTGAAACTTAAACGGCGACGGCATGAATTTCCCGCCCGGACCAGGTTTGCCGGCCTGTTTTTTGAGTTCCGGTTTTGGATCGAACGTGTCGACATGCGACGGGCCGCCGTTCATGAAGAGGAAAATCACATGTTTCGCGCGCGGCGTGAAATGCGGAGCGTGCGGGCTGAGCGGACTGGCAGCCGATTTAGGCGCTGCCGTCGTCAAGTTCTCGGTTGCGAACATCGACGCCAGTCCCAGCATCCCAAAACCAGTTCCGGTGCGGGCCAGCATGTCGCGTCGGGAAATCGGGAAATGTTGATTTGTCATCGCAGTTCCTTGGATCTCAGGTGGAAAACCTGACGTATTTTCTTAATCAACAAACATGAACTCGTTCGAGCCGAGTAACGCCATCGCGTATTGTGCCAATCGCGACAGTGATCCGCCGTTTTCGGATTCCAGGAATTCCATTCCCAATTCTAATTCGTCTTTGTCCGGCGGGCGGCTGTAAAGTAATAGAAACGCGCGATGAATCCGTTCTTCATCGGTCTTGCATTCGCGTTTCAGCCGTCCGACCAGGCCATTCGCCTGGTTGACCATGAAATCGCTGTTCAACACAAACAATTGCTGCAAGGGAACGATTGTTGCGGTACGGCTTCCCGATGTGATGTTCGGATCCGGAAAATCGAACAATCGCAGCAGGTCGTTCAATTGGTGACGGCTGATAAACCCATACAAAGTGCGTCGTTTGTTTCCGCCATTCGCGAGGCTGCTGGGCGGGCCGCCGAAAGACCGGTCAAGATTTCCCGACACGGCCAGCATCGCATCCCGCCACGGCTCAACTTCCAATCGTCGCCGGTTCATTCGCCACAACAATCGATTGTCGGAATCGGCTTCGTAATTCTTCGAATCGAATTCACTGCTAAGCTGATAGGTGGCCGACAACATGATCTTGCGATGCAATGTTTTGAGCGACCATTCTGACTCCATGAATTGCACGGCCAAATGATCGAGTAATCTCGGATGCGTCGGCCGTTCGCCGAGTTGGCCAAAATTGCTGGTTGTCCGGACCAATCCATAACCAAAGTGTCCGGCCCAGACGCGATTGACCATCACGCGTGCTGTCAGAGGATTCTTGCGAGATGCGATCGCACGAGCCAACTGCAACCGTCCGCTGCCTTTCGGTTCGAACGGCCGACGTTGTCCGCCGGTGTAGATCGCCGGAAACGCACGAACTGCCAGCTCGCCTTGTTTTGTCGGGTCGCCGGCAAGATAAATTTTGAGGTCGCGGGATTGGCCTTCCGTGAGCGAATGAGCCATCAGCACTTTGATACTATCCGATGCCTTCTTCCGCTCCCCGAGTTCTTTCTTGAGCTGCTCAAATTCGTCGGCCGGTACACCTTTAAGAAACTGTTCAACGTCTTTGGGTGGAACGGCCAGCAATCCTTTGTCGTAGAACAGCTCGGACAAAAACGTCGCCTCGATCCGGTCTTGCGCTGAGCCAACCGGGTCCTTTCCTTTGGCTGCTATCTTGGCTTTGGCGAGCGACTCGGCGGGAGCATTGAATTGCAGCCGGGCGCCGGAAAACACGGCATGGTCACTGTTGATCGTGTTTTCTTCGTCCTGCTTGCCCGCGCCGGTTGCTACGAGCGTCAGGTACCGGGCCTCGATGGGAATCGGCACGTTGAATGCAACATATTTCCCATTCGGTTTGATCGGCGCGGGCATTTTGCCAACGAAATAATACTGCCGATCGTTTTCCTCGACTTTCGCGGGCGATCCATTCACGTAACCCGCCAGAATCGCATCGTAAACATCGTCCTTGACGTGCGGTTTCGAGACAATCACCGCGAGATACACGCTGGCTGCCGAGCCAATGATGCCGTCGTTCAATCCAGCTCGGTCGACATGCAAGACGAACGGTTCGTCGGCCGGAATCAATCCCGCGTGGCGGATTTCATTCAAATCGAATGTGATCAGAGCATTCGCATGCATCCCGATACCCTGTTCGGCCCGCGGCAGATTTTCAGAGACCCGCTTGCCGAGCGTGCGGATGCCACCAGATTTAGACCATCCGTCGTTCGTGATTTCTCCGTATCGCCGACCGTCACTTCCCAGGCTTTCGAAGTCGAAGTCGATACCGTTTGCGATCTGAGTCGCATGGCCCCATCCTTGCGAGACTCGGTCGACTCCCAAACTCTGTTGAGTGGCTGTTGCCTTGAACCGGTCGGACGCCAGTGCCGAGTTCAGGGATGTTCCCGCCGTATCGTCGAATAGATTCCCCAGCGGAATCACACCTGGAACGATGTCCGCGCGGTCCGCCTCGACAACGAATGCCACGTTATCGCCGAACTGGCGAAACAGACGTTCGCGTTTGGGCTGCAATGATTTGGCGAGCCGTTGCAATTGATTCGCAATCGATTTCGTTGCGGCGATTGCGGATTCGTCGTTGGAAAGATCCTTCTTTGCATCTTGTTCGCGGAGCAGCTTTCTGAACGAATCGAGATACGGCCGATCAGATTTGACGGCACCAGAATTTGGTTGCTCCTTCAAGTACGCGATCCAGCGTTTGACAAGTTCTTCGCTCAGTTTTTCTTCTTTCGCGACTCGGCCGACAAGTTTCTTATCGTTGGGTTTCGTCTTTTTCTGGTTCAACACTTTCCACGCGGCAAATATGTAACGCGGAATCTGATCAACGAGTTGCAGCCGAACCGACCACCTTGACTGTGTCGCGAGAAATCGGTCGATCTTCATTTGTTGATCTGTTACGGTCGCATCCGCTTGTCGCTTTCGTTCAACGACTTCTGCCGCAACGGCCGGACGTTCCTGATATTGCGAACTGGCGAAAATCCCCAACAAGCCATAATAATCGGCCATCGAAATCGGGTCGTACTTATGGTCGTGACAACGTGCACATGAAATCGTCAGTGCCTGAGTGCCTCGCATCAGCGTGTCAACTCGGTCGTCCCATTCGTCGGCCAGGGCTTTTTCCTTTTCGCCATTGTCCTGGTAATACACCGGCCCTAACGCGAAGAGCCCCAATGCCGCAAGCCGCTGGTGCTTGTCGGGCTCATCGAGCAAATCGCCGGCAATCTGTTCTTTCAGGAATCGGTCATACGGCATGTCGTTGTTGAACGCACCGACAACCCAATCTCGGTACAGATATCCGCGCGGATATTTGCGAGCCTTGAACGTGTGAGCTTGATCTTCGCCGTAGCGGGCAACGTCGAGCCAATAGCGGCCCCATCGTTCTCCGTAGTGCTTCGAGTCGAGCAGCCGGTCGATAACTCGTGCGAATGCGTCGGCGGAGGCATCGTTCACAAACGACTCAACCTGTTCCGGTTGCGGCGGCAATCCGATGAGGTCGAAAGTGGCACGTCGGATCAAGGTCCGTCGATCGGCCGGTTGCATAGAATTCAGCCCGCGTTTCTGTAGTTGCGCGAGTA
>CAUZVF010000588.1:0-4686 GCA_963582955.1 Planctomycetota bacterium | reverse complement strand
GCCGTTAAGCGACAACGCGACATTGTCGTCCTCGTGCATTCCGGTGGCTTTGAATTCGAGGATCGCCGAGACATCCTTCTTCGACAAATCTTCCGCCATGCGGAATCGCAGGAACGCCTTTTGCTTAGGTTTTTTTCGATTTACGACAAGGCGGTCGTGTTTGATTGCTCCTGTCGGACAACGGCCTCGCCACAACGGATAACACAGATAACGGCGCTCGTTTGCATCAATCGATTTCGCGTGTTTGAGCTGAGTCAAATGCAAAAGACTTCCCGTTGGCCAAACGTTGCCGAGCTTCGCCGTGACACCTTTATGCTGATATGACCAAGTCCAGAAATAGTTGTACGCGGCGACACCGTCGGCTCCGAAGGCGTAGAAATTCTTCGCAGCTGCACGATAATGGGCAGGTTTCAGGTACCAGACGTCGCCCGGAAAAACTGCCGTGGGAGAAACACTCGGATACACTTTACAATTCGTGCCTTTCGTCAACTGCGAGAACTCTTCCGTGCGAGCTACAAAGTCCGTGGCCCAGAAGTCAGACGGGCAGACATAGTCGATCAGGCCGTCCTTGATCCAGGTCTCGACATCGAAGCCCAGGTTCGTGCACTCGACCATGGTTTGAGGAACGCGCACTCCCAACAGCAACCTGCCGCGCTGGCGATTCCGGCTTGCCGCATCAAGCAGCAGACGCGCTTTCCGCATAAAGTCCGTCAGTAGATAAGCGTTCTCTCTGGCTTCCTGCGGGCGGAACATGTGGCACATTCGCATGTAGTCGAACTCCATGCCGTCCGCGTCGTACTTATCCAGGAACTCTGCGATGAATGTGAGCATGCTCTGACGCACGCCATCGTGCTTGAAGTCCAGCGCCCCAACTCGATCCGAAAGCGCGCCGACAGGGCCTTCAAGTCGCCACTCGGGATGTTCGTCATACATTTTCTGGACGTACCTGGTGATGCGATGGCGATCATTCATACGCATTCCAGCGACGAATCGGATGTCTCGTTTGCGGCATCGATCCATCACGATTCGCAGCCGATCACGATTACCGAGCTTTGCCATCCCATTCCACAGGTGGTTGTACTGTGGCTTCGGAAAAATATCGGGAGTCGGCCGCCATGTCTGTGCCGATTTGCAGTCTGGCATTCCAGTGGAATAGCGAGCAAAGACACATTGAACGAGGATGTCCACTTTCGCGTCTGCGTGAACGTCTACCGTCTCCTCGATCAACTTCACAAGCGTGCGCCCGTTCAGTTTCTGTGTCTCGGCAATCACAAAGGCTGGTGTGAACAATCCCTGCTGATCATGGCTGACGATCAACTGACCAGATTTCCGTTGCGGCACGCTGGTTGATTGTGCCCCAACCGCCGAACTGAAGAGCAGTAGTGTGGAGACCGACAGAACCAGCTCCGTGGCCCCGGACATGTGGTGATGATGATTTCTTGATTTTGTCATTTCCTTCGTCTTTCCGACGGAACGTCGAGGTTGCTTGACGCAAAGCGCCCAATTTCATAACGCCCAGCACAAACTCACATAACCAAATGGCATGAGTCCGGTGACGGTGCGGAGGAGGATGCGCCGAATGACTTGGCGACGGGTCATCACTTTGAGCTGACGACAAAGCAGAAGACATTCTGTCTGCGATGGAACGGGGTTTCATCGGGTGGTTCCGTGTCACCAACTATGAAACCGCCCCAGTCGGCGGCCGCATCGCCCCAGTGTGCGGCTCTTACCAGACGGAGTGCCTTGTCCCGCGTGTCGCGCAGCACCGTTTTCCCGAGCTTGAGGATCGGGCTACTCACAATCATGCCATCACCGGGCCTGGAGAAACGAAAGGACAATGTGTTCGCACGGAGGATCTTGTTCGCGGGCACCTGAAACGAGTACGCTTTGCGGGCCTTGGGTTCGAGGGTACCGATGACCGTCCCATTCAAGAGAACGTCGACCTTGCCGTTCGGGGCCCGCGGAGTGGTCCAGTCGGTCGGCGGGTTGACTGTGAACTCCAGCGATCCGTCGGTCTGGATCCGTGCGGCATCCCGGCGATTGGAAACGACGACGGCACAGGAGCGGGTTTCACCGTCGCCCGCGTTCCGTACGGTGAGGTTTAGGAGTCCATCCGGAAGTGATGTTGAGTCCACCGTTGCCGCGTACACGGCACGATAAAACGGCCGTTTGACCTCATGCATTCTTTGCCAATCCATGCCGTTCGTCGAGAATTCCAATTGCTCACCCGGCTGCGGTTGGACGAGGTGGGCCTGAATGTTGACCCGTCCCTTCCAGGCGGCACCAACCCGGTGAGAGATAATTGCCACCCGTTGTCCCAGCCCCTTGTAGAAGTGTTCCAGCGTTTCACCGGTCACGCGGTACATCAGGTACCCCTGCGGTGACAGGTCGGGGCACAACTGGTTGGTCTTGGGATTCCACCAGCAGCCGGCCAACGCGCCGCCGGCGCGGTAGGGAACGGGACGTGCCTTGTAGGAGACGACGTGGATGTCACCGACGAGTTGCAACCGGATCTCGTGTTGGCTGGCCATCTGGAGAAATCCTGGGCAGTGGTTCACCAGGTCCGATTCAGCCATTGTGACGACAAAGGTGCCGCGCGTCCGGTGTGCCATGTCGCGCGCCAGCCACTTCACGTGCATCGGTTGGAGTTCGTTCGTGGGGTACTCCAACTTCCTGCCGTCGACCAGAATCTGTCGCCGTCCCAGGTGGTACCCGAAGTCCACCGACACGAAGTGGATCCGGCCGTACTCGAACGAAAAGAAATTTGGCCCAAGATACTCCCAGTACAACGCCTTGCCGCAGCGGTGGTCTCCGCGCGGAAATTCTTTCAGGCGGAAGGACGAATCGGTGTGGTCTCCGGCGACATTGTAATGAGGCATCGCCAGATGGTTCATGATGCCGACGTACCTGCGGAAATCGGCGTGTCCGGCCGCAGGCGGATTCAGCAGGGCCTTGTGCAGGTTCAGCAGATCGCCGCTGTTGACGACGAACCGAGGTCTTGGTGTCAGAGCGTTGACCTCTCTCACGAATCGACTCAGCCCTGCGAGGGACCGACGGTTCTGCGAGACATGCGTGTCGGTGACGTGGACAAAAATGTACTCATTTTCGCCCTGGGCCGCCGGCTTGATCGCGAAGTTGACTTCCGCGGACAGAGGCTTGTACCAATCTCCTTCCACGTCGTGTCCCGATGGACGGGTGACATAGAGAAAGACGGCGCTCGGGTTGGGCGCGATCGAGAAGCGTCCCCGGTCGTCTGTCTTGACGACCGAATAGCCGTCGGTGACTGAGACGTTCACAGCTCCGGTGGACGAACCGTTTGACTGCAGTACGACGCGGCCGGAAATCCGTTTCGGGACTGGAGTACCATAGTTTGGTTTCGGCGTGTCCTTCAGAACGGGTTTGAGGATCTCTGGAGGTGATCCCGGTCCGGCTGCCTGTTTGTTAGCGCAAAACGCCGCCGTCACGGTCAGGCCGACAACGATGAAACACGGCAGAACGCCGGGTTGACGGGATGCTCGGTTGAACGAAGAAAGTGGTCGCATCAAAAAGGCCTTTCGAGGAACGGTTTATCCGGACGGCGTGGTTCCCCGGGACTCGCCACGGTTGCACCACCCAGATTCCTGCTCGACCGCAGCCACCCTACCACGCCCCCAGCTAGCCGTTCAACCCGACAGGTATGCGGCAGTCGCGAGTCGAGTAAGTGCCACAGGTGCCCGGATCGTGATCACGACGGGAGTGTCACGCCAGGATCTTCTTGATCACGTCGCCTTCCCCGTCACGGTCGTTGTGTGGAACACGAACGATGCACTGGCAGTTTTCGTTGATCACTCATTGTTCCAGCGAAACCTCTGCTCCTTTTTGGAGTTTCCCCTTTTCCATTGCTGTCCCTCGCCTTACGCTTCGAGTTGCTTGATGCCCACGGAGTTGTTCAATGATCAACCAGCACCCGACATTTGTAGCACGACGGACTGTTGGATTGCTGACGGTCGTCGTTGCCACCCTGTAGTGACCCGCGATGCCTGGCTCGGATAGGAGGGGATCACATGTCGAATGAACTGATGAGGACCTTTGAAAAGCTCTGGATCGCTATCCGCGCACAGTGGTGCGACAATCACGATCTTGCCGGTGCCCTGGCGTTCAGCCATGATCTGGTGAAGATTTCCTTCTTTCATCGTGTGGCAAAAGTGCGAGTGGATGATCCACAGTTGGACCGGCTGATTGACGATGCAATCCGTCTATTTCGAGATAAAGGCTTCGACTGCGCGTTTACTCTCTCGCCGCTTGATCACCCTGCTGATCTCGGCGAGCGGCTGGCTGGCCGCGGCTTCACACACGGCGCATTGGCATCGGCTATGGTTCATGATCCACCCGCTACGCCACCGCTTGCGCGCGGCCACAGGTCGATGACGCTAGGTGGCGAAACGGAGCATCGGCGCCGAGCATCCGAAGAACCGTCCAGAACCAACACGCCTTGCGCGCGCACAGTCGCACAAGTGGATGTGTCGGACGAGAGCGAGTATGAAATCTGGACGGATGTGATGTGTCGTAGTTTTGATCATCCTCTGACGATGGGCGAGGTCGGGCGTTCCGTGTTGATCGTCCCAGAGGTGCGCCGTTATCTTGCACGAGTGGACGGCGTGCCGGTCGGTACGACGCTGCTCTATTCGCAATTCGGCATGGGCTATA
>CAUZVF010000587.1:0-4701 GCA_963582955.1 Planctomycetota bacterium | reverse complement strand
GGTTTGCTCCCGGTTACAAACCTAAGAACTCGAAACTCAACGTCGGCAAGATCAACGAGTTGTTTTCAAACGGCTGGCGGGCTTGGACCAGTTACGGCCCCGTCGCTCAGTCGGACGTGCCCGACATTGACCTGCGGCTTTCGAAGTTGCGGCTGGCGAAAGTCGGTTGGGCCGACCAGTACTTGTTTCTCAGGTTCTCTTCTCCCGATATGAAGTTGACAAACAGCAGCGGCAAGGAATTGGAATACGCGGTGAAAGGTCCCTACACCAATTGGGGCGGCCCGTACAAATTGAAGCCGGGCGACTCGCATGAATTCGAGGTGCCGTACCCGATGCTGTTCCGCGACCTGTCGTCCGAGACTCCGCGGATGTTCACGCTGCCGGTAGGCTCTCATTCCGAATTCCGGAAGGTCGGCAAGGATCCCGTTCCGCAGTTATACCTTGCTCGCGACCGCATCCCCGAAGTCGCCGCGCCCGATAGCGAAAGTAAGCCTTCAAAGTCGAAACTGTAGATGAAAAGTGGCACTTTGTGTGCAGACGTCGGATGTTTAAAATGTCAAAATCTGCCGGCTCAAGTTTACCAAGTAGATTGCGATTTGTCGGCAGATTGTGAAATGTTGCACACCTGACCCCAGACAGCACTCATTCGGAGACAGCATGCTAGAAAGCGAAATTGCACCGTTCGGTTCATGGGCCTCACCGATCACATCGGATTTGATCGTTTCCGATTCGATCGGTCTCGATGAAACCGCGATCGACGGAAACGACATCTATTGGACCGAGTTGCGGCCGAAAGAAGCCGGACGCTACGTACTGGTCCGCCGCACACCCGACGGTGAAACGCAAGACGTCAATCCGCAACCCTTTAACGTCCGCAATCGCGTCCACGAATACGGTGGCGCGGCGTTCGCGATTAGTGACGGAACCGTCCATTTCTCGAACTTCGACGATCAGCGGCTGTATCGGCAATCACTCGGTGAGCCACCAACAGCGATTTCACCCGACGCCGATCTACGTTACGCCGACGGAAACATCGACCAAGTCAACAACCGTCTGGTCTGCGTCCGTGAAGACCATACAACCGACGCCAGTGAGGCTGTCAACACGCTAGTTTCCGTCGATTTGCAGGAATCAAATGGCGGGACGGTCATCGCATCCGGTCGGGATTTCTACGCCGCGCCGCGCATCAGCCCCGATGGAAACCGATTGGCGTGGCTGGAATGGAACCACCCCAACATGCCGTGGGACGGCACCGAGTTGTGCGTGGCCGACAGAAACTCCGACGGCTCGCTCGCCAACATTCAACGCGTCGCCGGAGGTCTGGAGGAATCGGTATTGCAACCGGAATGGTCTCCGGATGGCACGCTCTATTTCATCAGCGACCGCAGTGGTTGGTGGAATCTGTATCGCTGGGTCGACGGTAAAACTGAACCACTGTGTCCGAAAGAGTCTGAATTCGGCTATCCCATGTGGCGGTTCGGAATGTCGTCGTACGGAGTTCAATCGAACGAAACGTTGCTGTGCGTCTACGCAGAAGGCGGCAGTCAACATCTCGCGCGGCTCGATACACGCACGCTGGAACTGACTAACATTGAAACCGATTACACCAGCTTTCGTAATCTGAAAGTTGGTCCGGACTTCGCCGTATTCGTCGCCGGTTCGATAACACAGCCCAGCGTTATCGCGAAAGTCGATCTGAAGACAAACGAAGTACAAGTCCTGAGACGAGCCAGCTCGATCGACATCGATGACGAATACATTTCAATACCACAACCGATCGAATTCCCAACGAAAAACGAATTAACGGCTCACGCGTACTATTACCCGTCGACCAATCGCGATTTCACCGCACCGCAAGATGAACGGCCTCCGCTGCTGGTCAAGAGCCACGGCGGCCCCACAGGCGCCACGTCGAAAGATTTCAATCTGACAATCCAGTACTGGACCAGCCGAGGATTCGCGGTGTTGGATGTGAACTACGGCGGCAGCACGGGTTACGGCCGCGCCTACCGCAACCGCCTACGCGGCCAATGGGGAGTCATGGACGTTGACGACTGCGTGAACGGAGCGAAGTTCCTGGTCGAGAAAGCCCTCGCTGACCCCGATCGCCTCTGCATCGACGGCGGCAGCGCGGGCGGCTACACGACATTAAACGCACTGACATTCACCGACGTCTTCAAAGCCGGAGCCAGCTATTACGGCATCAGCGACCTGATGATCTTCGTCGACGACACGCATAAATTCGAAAGCCGCTATCTCGACTCACTGATCGGGGCGTATCCGGAACAGAAAACGTTGTACGAAGAGCGGTCAGCACTGAATTACCTTGACCAGTTATCATGCCCGGTCATATTCTTCCAAGGCGACGAAGACAAGATCGTCCCACCAAACCAAGCCGAATTGATGGTCGACGCCTTACGCGAGAAAGGCCTGCCGGTGGCATACCTGTTGTTCGAAGGCGAGCAACACGGCTTCCGCAAATCCGAAAACATCAAACGGGCTCTGGACGGTGAATTGTATTTCTATTCCCACGTCTTCAATTTCCAAACCGCGGAAAAAATCGAGCCCGTCGAGATCTCGAATCTCTAGCGACGTTGCCACCGGCGTCAACGAAGCTCCTATTCAAGGACTCCAAGATCCCAAAGGTTAATTGTCGTGTCCCAACTCCCGGAAGCAAGCATCTTGCTGTTGGGAGAAAACTTCACGCACCTGACTTCTTGCGTATGCTGCTTCAATATGGCTTTGATCTTTTGCATCCGTAAGTCGAATACGGCCACAGTGCCGTCAAAATCACCGGAAGCTAAAAAGTGTCCATTGGGAGAAATCGCGACACAATTTGAGTGTCTGATAGGTTGCGTCAAAATCGAGGAGTTTTTACCGGTCGCGACATCCCAAATGAAAACGCCTTTCGCAGTACTTCCCGCGACCAACTTTCCATCTTGCGAAACCGAAACACAATAGACGCCACCACCAGACATTTTCGCGTGCAGAGTCGAGTTTAGAAAACCAGTCTTTAGGCTCCACAACCCGATCGTGTGATCAAGGCTGGCTGACGCCAACGTTCGTCCATCGCGTGAAAATGCAACGGAAATCACCGGTTGGTCATGTCCTGACAACGTTGACTTGAGCCGCCCGGTTTCCACATCCCAAAGATGGATCTTCTGGTCCCAACTGCCCGATGCAAATGTTTTTCCATCCAGAGCAAAGCTGACTGAAAAAACTTCTGCCGAATGCGCCTGTGCCAAAGTACGTGACTCTCCCGTGCTAATCTCAAACAGCTTGATTTCACCGTCGAATGCGTCTCTCTTCTTGTCAAACTGACCGGCGCCACCGACAGCGAGCAACTTCTCGTCGGGTGAAAGCGACAACGAAATCACGGAATTCACACGCCCTTTGAACCGGTCTCCTTCCCGCCCCGTCGGAACGTCCCAAAACTTGATTTCCCCAATCGCCACGGGCTCATTGTTCTGAGTGCTTGGTAGGTGTCCTCCAGAAACAAGCGTCTGACCGTCTCGAAAAAACGCAAGTGAACTGACCCTGACAGAGTGACCCTGCAGTGTGACTTTCGGATGCAATACTGGAACGGAATTGTCATCGGCGAGACCCGACAAAGGTGTTGCCGCAATGAGTACCAGGACTGAGCCAATCGCATGATTCATGATTCTCATGAACCAAGAACAAACTGCAAACCGCCACATTGTCACATTTTGCATTTCAACCAAACCTCTCGGCCAGTCTTGATAAGATCATACCCGGTAATTCCGTCAGCCTATCGGTGACAAGCAGCTTGAACAAGAAAATTCCACCGAACGACGAGCCGTTCACCCTGCGGCGGCGACAACCTGCAGTTCAGTTTCGCTTTCAAAGATCTCGGTCCCGTTTTGTTCGGGTGGCGCGAACGATTGGCTGCAGTGTTCGCAGTCTTCTCGATCGACGACGCGTTGGCGGAGACAGGCGGCGCACGGGACTCGCGCGGGCCGACGGTGCAATGAGAGTAACGTGAGCCATCCGGCGGGACCGAGTGCCAATCCGATCAACTGCCACAAAAGCCGCCGCCGGCCGGCGAATCCACGCCGAGTTGCGCTGCGACGAGCCGCGGCCGCGCTCATTATTGTCGACGCGCACAAAATGCACAGGATCATCGAACAGCGTGCCGGGTCGCGCAGGAATTGACGGCCGAGCAGTCCCGGACCGAGACCATTCATTTCCTGTAGGCCCGCGTCCAACAACCCGGTCGCGATCACGGGCCCGGCTGGTGTCATGGCGGCGAAGCCGCCAAGCACTGCGTAATCCGCAAGTAGCGGTGTCAGGAACGGGATATCACGCACATGCGTAATTTGGCCGTTGGGATCGAGCGAGACAATCCTCTGCCTGTCGATATTCCGGTATCCCGTCGCATAGTGAAAGACGGCCGCATTGGTTTCCGGGACGATGCCGAACAGGAACATATCAAACGGCTGCAACTCGGCCGGAACGGGAATTGATCAGGCGAACTTGCCCGGCAAGTCCACGTAAGCCTCTTCCAATTCGGCTGCTGCGTTTGCGTCTCCCATCTGATGAGTATCTTTCCGTCTGAAGCCGATGGACTCCGAGACGCGGGAGTGGACGTGAAGTTCGTCGTTGTCGAGCGCGACGACGAACGACTCTCCCAATACCGCTAGGCTCCGGATTCTTGTCCCCGCTGGCGGCATGTATCGCTTG
>CAUZVF010000586.1:0-4704 GCA_963582955.1 Planctomycetota bacterium | reverse complement strand
ACACTTGCTTAGCATGTCCCATCTTCACTAACGCAACCGCGGCGTTGGCCTGACGACGAGCAAGGGTCTCTTTGTCGGCATCGGTGATCAGAGGGCGATGCCAAACCGAAGCGGTAACCACTTTGCCGTTGATCGACGCCGAACTGATGGACGTAAGCCGATAACCATTCGCCTGCATCTCTTGGCATTTCGCAAGATGCTTGGTTGGCGAAAGCCCATGAGACTCCAAGGACTCAAATTCGGTGCTGGCGTGCCAGACAGCCGCGTAGCGGACATCGAGGTTCCCCGTCATCATGAATTCGATGAAACCGTCATGATGTCGAATCGGGTCGAGGTCTGCGTCTGTCTGCATGTGCCGGTAATTGGTGTAACCGTTGCTAACCGCTTGTTTGAGCAGCACTACGGCACGTTCGCCGTAGACTTTGGATTTGACAGCGTCTTTGTCGTGGAAGGCATCCGATGCAATGGAATAGGCACATGCGGCTTTGTAGAGCGATCCGCTGTCGTCCTTATTCGTTTCTATGAATGCTTCGAGACGTTTCATGCCTTCGCTGTCTTCGCCCAGATAAGCGGCGACCACGGCGTCGAGACAGGCTTTCGTCTCGTCGTGTTTGCTCAACTCCTTGAACTTGGCTAAATCTTCCTTGGCACTGTCGGCTTTACCGGATCGAGCATGGGCGATAGATCGATATTGGTAGGCTGGTGGATATCTCGGATAGTTTTTAAGTAAGTGACTCAGGTCCTCTACGGCTTGTTCGTCATTGTTGAGATAATAGTACGCCCGTCCACGGAGAAAACGAGAGAAACTATCCGGTTCCGCTTTCAGCTTTGCGTCGGCTTCGGCTATTGCCTTTTCGTTGCGATCTTTGGTCGTTTCTGTATTGGGGGCACTGCCGGGATCGATGTCCCCATGAATTTTGTCGACGTATTCTACGCTGTTAAACCATGCTACAGGCATCTCCCACGACCATGTTACGAATACGCTAGCCGTCGTCGTCACGCCGCAATACTTTTGTTGGCCGTCGAGTCCTCGGAATCCTCGCAACGTGTTCTGGAACTTGAAGCCGTCCTTCTGCAACGCTCCGTGGACAGCATTGTGATCGGCGGAGAGTGTTCCCGCATAGAATCGGGCGTCTTCCGAATCGGTTTGTTTTTGCTTCCACAGAGCAGCGTAGAGTTCAGTGGGCGTGCCATTAGATTTCGCGAGATATCCCGCCACATCGACGGCGACGAAACCATCACCTCGTTGTTTTTCGTCTTGTTGTTGAATAGCGGCAGCGGACTGCCCGGTCGCCAATCGCCACTCCTGGCCATCTCTGGTCCAAGCGGCGGCGACGTGAACCGAATCTTGGTGAGCGTAGGGTCTGAGCCGAATCGGACGAAAACCCGACTTGCGTAGCTCATTGGCAACGCTCTGGAACTCGTCAAACTGCATCGTCTGACAAAAGGCAAAGCGTTTGGCCATAATGCCGTGGGCTTGTTTGATCTTATCCGTGACCTCGCCTGTTGGCTCGCTCCAACTCGGATCAAGCGGCGGGTCGTTCCACTCGAAGGTCAATTCTTGGTCGAGTTCTTTGTTTAGTTTGGAGAGAGCTTCATCGTCATGCGCCGCAAACTCATCGAACAATGCTGCGAACTGCTTTGGCTCGGCATCAAGAACCAACTCAGCCAGCGTCTCGACATCATCGGCGGCATATTGTTCGAGGATTTCGGTGGCTAAATCGATTTGAGTTTGTGAGAAATCGCCGTCCCCATTGCGGAAGATATTCCCCAGTTTTTCGAGAAGATGCCGCCGAATCGGCTGGAGTAGCTTGGTCCAATTGGGAACTTGAAACGATTGTTCATTGACAACGGTTCTCGTCACTTTCTCAGAAACAAGTTTCCAACGCTCATTCTCCGAGTCGTAAAGAGCCAGAGCACTTGCTGCTTGTAAAAACTGCAGATTTTCGTCTTTTGAGGGCTGTTCGACGATCCGCCAGAGATCGGCGAGGATGCTCTCCTTGTGATCGGAGAGGGCAAGACGGATCACATCGATGTCTTCTGGATTGGCGGCAAGCAAGCGCCCTTTGAGATAACCAACCTGCGTGGGATCGACGCGAAGCAAGGCAAGACTGGCGTGCAGACGTTCCTTGGAGTTTTCGTCGAAGTGATCGAACGCGCCAGTCAGTTTCGGATTCACCCACTTCCGATACTTCTTCATTTCAGCGATGATCGACGGCACTTGGGCGATGTCGGCCTTAAGCAAGGTTTCGACGAGTCCTTCGGAGTGTGTTGCATTCTGCCGTTCAGTCGCAACGAGTGTCCCGACAGCGGCCAATACCACGATCGTGATTAACAGGCTCGCTACCGCTGGCCGTCTCTTGCACCATAGCCACGCTCTCCCGACTTGGCTGATGGGGCGGGCGACAATGGGCTTGTTATCCAACCATCGATTCAGATCATCGGCCAAATCAACAGCAGTCGAATACCGCTTCGCCGATTCCTTCCTCAAGCACTTCAGGCAGATCGTTTCAAGGTCACGGGGGACGGCTGAATTCAAACGACGTAGTGGTACCGGTGCCGTATCGATCACCTGCCGGATTGTCTCGACCGTGGACGCTGCTTGAAATGGCGGTCGTGCAGTCAACAAGAAGTAAAACGTTGCACCCAACGAATACACATCCGACTCAGCACCAACCTTCTCGATGTTACCTGACGCCTGCTCCGGGGCCATATAGCTTGGTGTACCTATCACTTGACCAGTCGCCGTCAAGTCATTGCCGCCGTGAATGTGTTTTGCCAAACCGAAATCGGTAACTCTCGGTTCTCCGTTCTCGTCCAACAAGATATTCTTAGGTTTGATGTCTCGGTGAACGATGCCCCTGTCGTGAGCGAACTCAACAGCGTTGGCAACAGTGCTAATCAGCAAGGCAGCTTCTTTCGGAGCGAGCGGTCCCTCATCTATGACCTTGGCGTGAAGGCTGTTCCCCTCCACAAATGCCATCGAAAAAAAGTGCTGGCCGCTGGCTTCACCGACCTCAAATACGGGCACGATACCGGGGTGATCGAGTTTTGCAGCCGCTTCTGCTTCCGAGTGAAACCGTTTCACCTGCTCGTCGTCGGCAAATTTGCCCGACCGGATCATCTTCAAGGCGACAATGCGATTGAGCTTGCTCTGACGAGCCTTATAGACGACACCCATACCGCCTCTGGCGATCTCTTCAAGCAGTTCGTAATCGCCAAACACCCTGGTAGATGGATTGTCATCCTGTTGATTCTGCGTCGGTGCGACAATATTGGTTTCTGGCAACTCGGTGAATGAAACCGTGCGGGACAAAGCCGACAGACTCTTCTGCGGATCGTCGTTGTGCTTGGCGAGTTGTTCTTTGAGCAGTTGCTCGATGGCCTTCCGTGTTTTTTCGGTTAGCGATCCCGATTCGACGAGCAAGTCTGCGAGCGATTTGGCGGGATCGATTTGACGAGTTGCGGCTTCGACCGTTTCTTCGTCCACGAATCCGCAAAACACAGCCAGTCGTCGAAAGAGTAAGTCACGGTCAGAATGCACGGAAACATCCCCGTCCGGGTTGGCATCAGGTTTGCCGCCCGGCTCCCACTTTCCTGTCGGGGCGTGTGCTGGGTCGTGCTCGTTCACACTGTCCATTCTGCCGAGAAAAGTTGGTTGTCGCAATTGGGTAGGCACGCGTCCCGTTGTCGGCGTCTGCACTGCCTTTGCCGGTCGTCCTCGATTTGCCTGGTCAGTGTTCCTTAGTTGCATTAACCCAACTATGCCGGAATGGGAGTTCCAACATCACGACCCGTCTTGGTTTCGACCTGGGCAGGTTGTTTTTAAGGACAGGGCATCCGCGATACTTGAATCCCATCATTGCTCGCCCGTCCCGATGGGCGCCCACTTATTGCCGTCGGGATGCGGACAAGAATACTGTCCCACCGTGGCTTGATCTTCACCAGGTAACCGCGCTGCGCGCGCTTTATCCGCGGCGTGCGAATGACCAATTCGCAACCAGCAGAGATTAGCAATCGACGTTGGTGCTCGGCTGTGGAAACACGGTTGTGATTATTGGCCACGTCGGCCACAACCGCCTGACCAAGACTGGCAGAGCGTACGACGGTGGGACCAGATGCGTGCCCGCCATGCTGTCCATGATGTGTGTGTGGTGATAGAGGTCTAAATTCTTGGCGTAGAGGAAGTCGACTTTCAGATAGGGATGCCGAGGATTGCCAACTCTGGCACTGGGCGATCGTCTGGTTCTCGTCCTTTTGAAATGCCATCAAAATGAACTTTGCTCGCGTCGGGTGCACGACGCACATTGTGATTGTTATGTCTTTGATTTTTGGTAGATTTTGCAGCCCGTCATTCGTTTATGGCGTTCTCTCCAGAATTTGTCGAGTGGGGCGGTGTCGCTGAGGGTGTCGGCCTTGAGTTGCAGCAGGGCTTCGGCGCCTCGGCGGGTCCAGAATTTATCCGTGCGACGGCGAGCAAAACGGGACTGGTCAAACGGATCATCCGTAAGCAACCACAAGTCAGTCAACTTTCTCACCACCGTCAACATCGAGCAGGTTAAACATGCCCGCTGATTGAATGGCATCCTCGATGCTCAGGCGACTGAAATAAAACCTTGGCTGTGGAAATGCCGCGATCAAATCGTCTGTTCGTTTCGGATCGAACTCGATCACCACATCAATGTCGTGCGTCGCGCGGGTTCA
>CAUZVF010000585.1:0-4716 GCA_963582955.1 Planctomycetota bacterium | reverse complement strand
GATCCTTCGGCAAGACAAAACTGAACTGAAGTCGCTGACCGGCGACGCAGCTAAGTTGGCGGAAGACCGCATGAAGAAAAAGGACCTGCGTCTGGCCGTGGCTCTGGATGCACGTACCGGTAAGAAACTGTGGTCCGAAGCCGTCGATGTGACCGATTGCAGCAACATCGGCATTGGCGGCGGGAAATTGACGTTGATGTACAGCGACGGAGTCCTCGTTCTGTGCGGAGCCAACGCCAACGGACACTATTGGAAACAATTCGTCTCGGGAGAATTCAAACGCCGCCGGCTGGTCGCGTTGTCGGGCGAAGACGGATACAAACTGTGGGCCAAAGACGCGAACTATCGGCATCGCCCAATCGTTGTCGGCGGTCAAATCATCGCCGAACCGTGGGCCTTTGACCTAAAGACCGGTGAACAGAAAATGCGCAAGCATCCGCTGACCGGCAAGGAAGTTCCGTGGAGCATCATGCGGCCCGGCCATCACTGCGGCATGCTGACCGGCAGCGACAACATGCTGATGTTTCGCTCGGGATACACGGGGTTCTACGACTTGAAAGCCGACGCCGGAACTCGTCATTTTGCCGGGCATCGCTTGGGATGTTGGATCAACGCGATTCCCACTAACGGTTTAGTCGTCATCCCAGAAGCGAGCGCCGGCTGCGTGTGCATGTTCTCGATCGCGTCAACGATTGTCATGGAACCGCGTAAACCTCGGCGGCCGTGGAGCCTTTACAGCGGCGTCGGCGCGGTGACGCCGATCCAACAAATGTCGTTGAATTTCGGAGCGCCCGGAGATCGGCGCGACAGCCGCGGCAAACTGTGGTTGGCCTATCCGCGGCCGATTCCGAACACGCGTTTGGAGACCAGTCTCGATGTGAAGTTCAAATTCGAAACACAATTCTTGCCGCCCGGCGGGTTTTTCAGCGACGACGGAGACCGGACGGTTGCCAGCGAGTCGGATCTCACATGGGTCGCCGCATCAGGCGGGCGTGGGCTGATGCGTTGCACGATTCCGTTGCTCGGCAAGGGCGACAAACCGGCCGATTATTCTGTACGGCTTGTATTTGCGAGTGAGCAGGACGACAAACCGAACCAAAGAGTCTTCGATGTCAAACTGCAGGGGAAAACTGTTGCGGAAAATATGGACGTCGTAGCGCTGGCATCCGACGGAGTCGTCGTACGCGAGATCGACGGCGTCAGAGTGACGGACAACCTTTTGATCGAACTGGTGCCTTCCGCCAAGAAGCCCGCTCCGAATCAGCTACCGATTCTCTCTGGCATCGACGTCCAGCGAAAAAATTAGGCTCTGTCCAAAAACTCGCATCTTGGGAGGGCGAGGCTCCCGCCGAGTCGAAGGAAACGGCTGGCAACACGGCTCAGCAGGAGCTTCGCCCTCCCAATCGATTCAATGCGAATCGAGTTTTTGACAAAGCGTAGTACGGCAGCGATGTAGGTCCCGCGAACCGAGCGGGACCTCGGGTCGGTTTCGGTGATTGATGGTCTCGCTCGGCTCGCGAGACCTACTGTGCCGACTCACCGCTTCCCCACGGGATGTCTGCCTTTCCAACGACGACGAGCGCTTTTAGAGCATCGTGAACCGAAATGTCGATGCGACGCAATTTGTCGCTGTCGATCACAATCAATCTTCCCGACGTTGGTGTCGGCGCCCCTGGAATGAAAACTACTGATTGATCGACACCGTCACTGCTGACGCATTTGTTCGTGACGAGACCCATTTCTTCACCGGCTCCGGATGTATACGGCACCATCACCACCGAGTGAAAGATGGCATCATCGCCTTCGCCGTAACCCAGAATCTGCTTGAGCGATGCGTACAATCGGCCCAGAGCCGGCAGGCTCTTAAATAAGGCATCAATTTTGTTCCAGACCCAGCGGCCGAGAAACGTTGTTGTAATCAGTCCCAACAGATAGACCGACGCGCAAGCGGCCAGCAATCCGAAACCGGGAAAGTAGAACGGCAGCTTCGATATCCCGGAATCAGAAATGACTGATTCCATGTAGGCAATGATCAAGACAGTGCCGCCAATCGGCAAAACAGCGACAATGCCCGCCACGACACATTTAGCGATGTGCTTCAGTATCATTCGTGTGAACCGCTATGAAGGTTGTCGAATCGGCTTGGTCTTTGGCTCGGAATCGGCTGCGGCCTCGTCTCCATCTGCTTCATTTGTTTCATCTGCATCGTCTGTTTGGTCTGGCTGGCCGAGCAGTTTTCGGGCACTCTTGGCCGCTTTGCTGTTTGGGTATTGCTCGATAATCTTGTTGAGATTTCCGACCGCCGTCTCCAACTCTTTCGCAGCCCGAAGTTCCGCAAAGTCCGCACGTGAACTTTCCACGGCTTTTCGCAATTCATCCAACGACATCAGGGCCGCTTTGTTTTGAGCGATCTTGCCATATTCGGCCCTGAGTTTCTGCATTTCCGAATGCTCGCGAGAAAATCCGATCTCGGTACCAACGGCTTCAGCAGGTCTTTCAAATGTCACTCCATCCGAGTAAACCGGTAAATTGCGGAACCGGACTCGTACCGGGTCGGCTTGAATCGATGTTTCTCCCGTTTGCGGAGACACCGACGTCTTAGTTCTATCCTGCGCGAAAACATGTACGTTTGCGCGAAAACCTGCAAGCCCGACGAACGCCGCGCATGTCACAAGCACAACGACCAGGCACCCGAATATGGCTTTTTTCATATTTTTACCCTTTCTCGAGAGTGACCAAACTCAATACCGCCGCGAATCATCAGGATGTCGGTCTGAGCTGTCAATGTCATTCCGGGCTCTGCGCTGCCGACAATGTCACAGAGGCTTCAAGCATCCGGGGCATGACCTTCGTCATCAGGTCGCGGCTCCGGCTTGTGTTTGACGTTGTGCAACAAGCTGCTGGCGCGGTTTAAGGACGAGGCTCCGAACCGCTCACGAATCTGGTCGGCCGTTTTGTCGAGTTCCGCCTGAGCGTCATGCTCTTCGTCGTCGAACAACAGTCGTTGGCTCTCTTTCTTCGAATTGTCAAAACCGCTCACACCAAGTCCGATTAGCCTGACCGGCAAATGACCGACCGACAGCCGGTTCGAGAGCAATTCATCGGCCGCACGCCAAATCTCCTGAGTGACATTGGTCGGATTCGGCAGCGTCTTCGCACGCGTGATCGTTTGGAAATCGCTGAAACGAACTTTCAAATGCACGGTGCGGCCACGCAAGTTGTGACGGCGCAAACGCCTGCCGACTTGTTCGGTCAATTCCAATGCCCAAGCTCGCAGAACTTCCATATCGGCAATGTCAGCGGCGAATGTCGTCTCGTGCGACACCGATTTGGCTTCGCGGTCGGGAATGACCTGTCGATTATCGATGCCGCGTGAGAGTTCCCAAAGATGCTTGCCGTGTTCTCCGAAGTGCTGCTGAAGAACTTCCAAAGTCAACGCGCGGACATCGCCGATTGTTGCAACTCGTAATCGCTCGAAGACTTTTCCCGTCACACGCCCGACACCCCAAAGACGTCCGACTTCCAGCGGATTCAGGAATTCCAGCACTCGCTCAGGATCGACGACCGTAAATCCGTCGGGCTTTTCGAGGTCGCTGGCCATCTTGGCCAAGAATTTGTTCGGAGCGATGCCAACCGATGCCACTAATTCCAGATTATCACGAATCTGTTGTTTGATCTGCCGGCCGATTTCGATTGCCGAGCCAAACAGCGCTTCACTACCCGTTGCATCGAGAAACGCTTCATCCAACGACAGCGGCTCGACCAACGGAGTAAATCGATGAAAAATCTCGCGAATCTGGCGCGACACTTGGGCGTATTCGTCAATCCGCGTTGGAAGAAAGACGGCCTGCGGACATAACCGTTTCGCGCGTGCTGCCGGCATGGCACTGTGGATACCAAACTTGCGAGCCTCGTAATTGGCCGCCGCGACGACTCCGCGACCTTCTGGTGTTCCACCCACGATGACTGGCTTGCCACGCAATTCAGGCCGATCACGTTCTTCAACGGACGCATAAAAGGCGTCCATGTCGACATGCAGGATCATCGCACTACTTCGGTGAAATCAGCGACTCGTTGTCGGTATCCCAGGCTATTAGCTGTCAACTCCGCAGCCACGGTTTCAAGTGTCGAACGAAACGTTGATGCTGACGGCTATTGTGCCTCGATTATCAGCAACTTAATTCTTTCTTCGAGTTCCTTGGCTTTCGCGATCGCTTTGGTTAGCGGCAAGCCGGGCTTAACTCCTGGACGCTTGTGGCCGACATCGCTCAGCCACGCATCGTGCAGCAGAGACGTCCGCTGCGTCATCAGTTTCAGCAGCGCCACATCCGGCTCGATCGTCGATTCGACTCCCCAGGCATGCAGGATTGTCTCTCCCAACAGCCGATGACCTTGCGCGTTGGGATGGATACCATCGGGCGAAAGCGTGAACTTTGCATCTTTCTTTCGTTTCTCGGTGACGAATTGAGCCATCGGTGTGTGCAAATCAACAACCATCTCGACGCGGCCCTTCTGTTGCATTATCCACTTGCCGTAGCGTGCCAGGACTTCGTCGTAATTCTCATACATGGCGAAGTAGGAATACTTCGCTTCCCCAGCCGGTTTCAGCTTGCCCTTGTCTCGGATAGGAACAGGATCAAACGGAGGCGGCGTCATCAAAACCAGTTTCGCACCGGCGGCATGGACCTTTTCAATCAGCCGGTTGACGCCATCCTG